>NZ_VWWH01000049.1:0-53744 GCF_011753045.1 Burkholderia sp. Ap-955 | reverse complement strand
TGCGCTTGCGACGCGCGCACGGGCCTGGCGCCGGCCGAGTCCGAATCGCTCGGCCGGCCGGGCTCGGCGTGGCCCGCGAGGTGGCGCGACGCCATGCCGTTTGCGCCACCGCCGACCGTGACGTCATGTCAGCGACGCCTCCCAACGAATGCCCACCGCTCTCCCCGAGCGGGTCCGACTCATATCACGTGGTGACGGGATCAGCCCGGCGACGACGCGGCCGCGCTGGAGGCGGCTGCATTCGCGGCGGGCTTCGCATCGTCGTCGTCATCGGGCGGGTAGTGCACGACGGGCGGCGCGAGCGGCGCGGCATCGGACGCGGCGGTATTCGCGCTCGCGTCGCTGTTGAACGCGCTGGCGGCGCCGCTCGATGCGCCGCCGGCCTGCTGCGCGGCGTCGGTCGCGTTGGCGTCGTGCGGCGCGTCGTCGCTGCAGGCGGCGACGAAAACGGCGGCACACAGAACGACGGCGACGAAAACGCGACGCATGACTTCTCTCCTGGCAGGCTGATCGGGAAACGTTTTCGAGTATGCCGCCGCGATGCGACGTTTCGGTGAATCGTTTGCGATGCGAGTGTGATCGCGACCTGTTTTCGTCAGGCCGACGGAACGCCTTCGCGGCGATCCGCCGGCATGCGTGGCGGAATTTTCCGGCAGAGACGGATGCTGCGCGCATTTACACGGCGCGCCACGACGCGACCCGGCCACGGCGACGCGAGCGCCATGCGCGCCGTTGCACATGCACCCGGCAACTTGCGACCGATGTGTGGCCGGATGCGCCGGAAAACCGGGCGTTATTGCCGCTCCGTCAGCGAACGGCCAGCCGCGCGCCAGCGGGGTGTCATGAAGGCATGGTCAGCGGCAGCGTGTTCCGTCTGCCGCCCGGTGCGCGCCGCGCACGGGCGACCGGCGCGGCACATCGGCGTTGCCCCGCCGTTTCGCGGCACCGGAATTGCTCGTTGCCGATGCGCGTGCCGACCGCGCCGCCATCCGGGCGCGGGGCGGCACATCTGCGTCCATCAACCATGGAGCGAGCAGAAATCATGTCCAGCGATCAATCCGATTCTCCGTCTGCCGAACCGGCGCGCGATGCCGCCCCGTCGCCGCTCGGGCCCGGCCATTCAGCGGCGCCGCGGTTGCCGCACGATACGCCGTCCAGTGCCGCGCGGCGCCGCTTCCTGCAATCCGCGGCGGCTGCCGCGACCGTCAGCGCCGCATCGCACGTTCATCCGCAGCCGTCGTACGCGGCATCCACGCCGGCCGCGCCCCGCCGCGATACGGTTCCGGCGCAGCCCGTGCGTCTCGACATCAACGGGCGCGCGTACACGCTGCAGCTCGAGCCGCGCGTCACGCTGCTCGACGCCCTGCGCGAATACGCCGAGCTCACGGGCACGAAGAAGGGCTGCGATCGCGGGCAGTGCGGCGCGTGCACGGTGCTCGTCGACGGGCGGCGCATCAACGCATGCCTGACGCTCGCGGTGATGCACGAAGGCGCGCGGATCACGACCGTCGAAGGGCTGGCGCGCGGCGGCGTGCTGAGCCCGGTGCAGCGCGCATTCGTCGAATGCGATGCGTTCCAGTGCGGCTACTGCACGTCCGGCCAGCTCTGCTCGGCGACTGCGCTGCTCGACGAGTTCGCGGCGGGGGCCGGGAGCGCCGCCACCGACGATGTGCGGCGCCGTCCCGCGCAGCTGTCGGACGACGAGATCCGCGAGCGCATGAGCGGCAACCTCTGCCGCTGCGGCGCGTACCCGAACATCGTCGCCGCCGTGCGCGCCGCGCACGCGGCGCACGGCTAACCGACGGAGGGCACCGCAATGGAAGCGATCTCCTACGAACGCGCGACCGACGTCGCCGGCGCCGTGCGCGCGGCGCAGCGGCCCGGCGCCGCATTCATCGGCGGCGGCACGAACCTGCTGGACCTGATGAAGGGCGGCGTCGCGCGGCCCGTCACGCTCATCGACATCACGCGGATCGCGGGCCTGGATACGGTCGATGCGCTGCCCGGCGGCGGCGTGCGCATCGGCGCGCTCGTGCGCAATAGCGATGCGGCCGATCATCCGCGCCTGCGCGCCGACTATCCGCTGCTGTCGCAGGCGCTGCTCGCCGGCGCGTCCGCGCAATTGCGCAACATGGCGACCGTCGGCGGCAACCTGATGCAGCGCACGCGCTGCCCGTATTTCTACGATCCCGCGTTCGCGCAATGCAACAAGCGCGAGCCGGGCAGCGGCTGCGCGGCGATCGGCGGCCACAACCGGATGCACGCGATCCTCGGCGCCAGCCCCCAGTGCGTGGCGGTGAACCCGTCGGACATGAGCGTCGCGCTCGCCGCGCTCGACGCCGTCGTGCAGGTGAGCGGCCCGCGCGGCGCGCGGCAGATTCCGATCGCATCGTTTCACCGCTTGCCGGGAGATCGTCCCGATCTCGACACGACGCTCGAGCCGGGCGAGCTGATCACCGCGGTGGACTTGCCGCCGCCGCGCTTCGCCGACCATGCGCACTACCTGAAAGTGCGCGATCGCGCGAGCTACGCGTTCGCGCTGGTGTCGGTCGCGGCCGCGCTGCGGATGGACGGCCCGCGCGTCGCCGACGCGCGGATCGCGCTCGGCGGCGTCGCGCACAAGCCGTTGCGCGCGATGGAGGCGGAAGCGCATCTCGCGGGCCGCACACCGACCGACGCGACGTTGCGCGAGGCGGCCGCGCTGGCGTTGCGCGACGCGCGGCCGCTCGACGGTAATGGCTTCAAGGTCGCGCTCGCGCAGCGGGCGATCGTCCGTGCGGTCGAAACGGCAGCCGCCGGGACGGGAGGTGTCGCATGAATACGTTGACCGGACAGCCGCTCGACCGTGTCGATGGCGTGCTCAAGGTGACGGGCGGCGCGCATTACGCGGCCGAGTTTCCCGAGGCGCGGCTCGCGCACGCGGTGCTCGTGACGAGCACGATCGCATCCGGGCGCATCGAATCGATCGATGTGGCCCGTGCCCGCGCGATGCCGGGCGTGCTGCTCGTGATCACGCACGAGAACGCGATGCGTCTGCCCAACGGCGGCCGGTCGCCGCTATCGCCGCCAGCCGGGCGCCGGCTCACGTTGCTGCAGGACGACACGGTGCGCTACAGCAACGAACCTGTCGCGGTCGTCGTCGCCGAAACGCTCGAGCAGGCGACCGACGCCGCGCATGCCGTGCACGTGCGCTATCGCGCGAGCGATGCCGTGGCGGATTTCGCGCAGGCGAAGCGCGGCGCGCGCGTGCCGCCGAAGCAGCAGGGCCGCCCGATGGATACGCAGCGCGGCGACGTCGATGCGGGCCTGCGCGAAGGCGCGGTGCGCATCGACGCGACCTATACGACGCCGATGCAGCATCACAACCCGATCGAGCCGCATGCGACGATGGCGCGCTGGGACGGCCCGACGCTCACGCTGCACGATGCGACACAGGGCGTGTCGGGCGCGAGCACGGCGGTGGCCGCGATCTTCGGCATCGCGCCGGACCACGTGCGCGTGATTTCACCGTTCCTCGGCGGCGGCTTCGGCTGCAAGGGTTCGTCGTGGTCGCACGTGTCGCTGTGCGCGATGGCCGCGAAGCAGGTCGGGCGCCCGGTTCGTCTCGCGCTGACGCGGCCGCAGATGTTCGGCCCGGTCGGCGGGCGGCCGTTCACCGAACAGCGCATCGTGCTGGCCGCCCGCCAGGATGGCACGTTGACGGCGATGCGCCACGACACGATTGCCACCACGTCGACGTTCGAGGACTGGATGGAGATGTGCGGGATGCCGTCGCGGATCATGTACGCGGTGCCGAACCACGCGACCACGCACCGGATCGTGTCGCTGAACGTCGGCACGCCGACGTTCATGCGCGCGCCCGGCGAGGCGTCGGGCTCGTTCGCGCTGGAATCGGCGATGGACGAACTCGCGTGGCGGCTCGGCATGGACCCGGTCGCGCTGCGGCTCGCGAATTACGCGGCGGTCGATCCGCAGGACGGCAAGCCGTGGTCGAGCAACAAGCTGCGCGAATGCTACGAGGTCGGCGCGCGGCGCTTCGGCTGGTCGCGCCGCACCGGCGCGCCGCGCACGATGCGCGACGGCGACACGCTGATCGGCCTCGGGATGGCGGCCGCCACATATCCGGCGAACCGCAGCGAAGCGTCGGCGCGGGCGCGCATCTTGCCGGACGGCACGGCCGAAGTCGCATCGGGCACGCAGGACATCGGCACCGGAACCTACACGGTGATGACGCAGGTCGCGGCCGATGCGCTCGGTTTCTCGCCGCAGAACGTGCGCTTCGTGCTCGGCGATTCCAGCCTGCCGCGTGCGCCGGTATCGGGCGGCTCGCAGTCGGCGGCGAGCGTGGCGCCGGCCGTGCGCGAGGCCGCGCTGCAGGCGCGCGCGAAGCTGGTCGCGCTGGCGGTCGCCGCCCCCGGATCGCCACTGCAAGGCGCCGCGGCCGACGACGTGACGGTCGACAACGGCTGGGTCGTGCATCGCGGCGACCCTTCGCGGCGCGATCCGGCCGCGGCGGTGATCGCGCGTGCGGGCGGTCAGCCGATCGACGCGCAGGCGACGACGAAGCCGGGCGACGAGAAGTCGCGCTATGCGTCTCATTCCTTCGGCGCGGTGTTTGCCGAAGTGCACGTCGATGCCGAACTCGGCACGATTCGCGTACCGCGCATCGTCGGTGTCTACAGCGTCGGCAGCCTGCTCAACGCGAAAACGGCACGCAGCCAGTTGATCGGCGGGATGGTGTGGGGGCTCGGCACCGCGCTCGAGGAAGGCTCGCATCTCGACGTGCGGCACGGCCGCTTCACGAACGCGAATCTCGCTGAATATCACGTGCCCGTGAACGCGGACATCGGCGAGCTGGATGTGAGTTTCGTCGACGAGCGCGACACGCATTTCAATCCGCTCGGCATTCGCGGCATCGGCGAGATCGGCATCACCGGCGTGCCGGCCGCGATCGCCAATGCGGTCTATCACGCGACCGGCGTGCGGGTGCGCGATCTGCCGATCACGCTCGACAAGGTGGCGATGCCGACGCGGGCGTGAGCGCCGGCGTCAGCGCCGCGGCGTCCTGCGCCGCACCTCGCTGCGCAGCCAGTCGAGCCACGTGCGGATCGCCGCTTCGTGCGGATGGCCGGGGCGCCACACGACGTAGTGCGCGTACACGTCGGCGATGCGCACCGTCGACACGCGCACGAGCGTGCCGTCCGCGAGTTCGGGCTCGATCAGCGAGCGGCGCGCGAGGGCGACGCCGCGGCCTTTCAGCGTCGCGTCGATCAGCGCATTCGGATCGGTGAAACGCGGCGCGCGTGCGGATTCGGTGAGGTCGAGCCGCGCGGCCTGGAGCCACGGTTCCCACGGCTGCGCGGGATGGCGCAGCAGCGTCGCGCGCACGAGATCGGCCGGCGCGCGCGGCGCGACGCCGTCGCGATTGCGGTACGTGGGGCTCGCAACCGGAAAGATCGTCTCGTTCATCAGCTTCTCGGCGACGACGCCCGGCCACGTGCCGGGCCCGTAGCGCAGCGCGACGTCGATGCGGTCGCGCTTGCGCAGCGGTGCGAGCGCCACGTCCGGGTGCAGCGCGATCGCGATGTGCGGATGCGCGGCCGTAAAGCGCGGCAGGCGCGGTGCGAGCCAGCGCTCGGCGACGCTCGGCAGCACGCTGACGTTCAGCGTGACGTCGCAGGTGCGTGGGCGACTGCGCACGGCGAGCGCCGGCTCGAACGCGCGCTCGAGCACGCTGAGGCCTTGGCGTACCTGCAGTGCGAGCGCGTGCGCGGCGTGCGTCGGCGTTGCACCGTTACGCTCGCGCGTGAAGAGCGGATAGCCGAGCTGCGCCTCGAGCGCACGGATGTGCTGGCTGACGGCGCCTTGCGTGAGCGCGAGCGCGTCGGCGGCGCGCGTAAAGCTCTGCAGCCGCACGGCGGTCTCGAACGCACGCAGCGTCTGCAGCGGAGGAAGGTGGATGCGTCGCATGCGGGTATTAGTAACACTAATGTCCGAGCACGACAATTCATCGTTTGCGGCGGGCAGGCACGCGTTCCTACACTCGGTTCCGTCTTCCACATCCCCGTCGGGCCACACCACCATGAACGCCTATCGTCTCTATCTTTCGCCGGGCGCCTGCTCGCTTGCCGCCCACATCGCACTGGAGGAAACCGGCGCGCCGTTCGACGTCGAGATCGTGTCCGTTCGCGAGCAGCAGAACCTCGAAGCGCGCTATCTCGCGATCAACCCGAAAGCGCGCGTGCCCGTGCTCGCGATTCCGGGTGAGCCGCACGTGCTGACCGAAACGCCGGCGATCCTCACGTATCTCGCGCGCCGTTATCCCGATGCGCAGTTGCTGCCGCTCGGCGATCCGCTGCGCGAGGCACGGTGCCACGAATGGCTCGCCTGGCTGGTCGGTTGGGTGCACGGCGTCGGCTACGGCGCGCTGTGGCGGCCGGGCCGCTTCATCGGCGATCCGGCCCTGCATGGCGAGGTCAGTGCGCACGGGCGGCGCACGATCGAAACCGCGAACGAGACGATCGAAGCCGCGCTCGCCGACGGTCGCACATGGGCCGAGCCGGGCGCGCATTCGATCGTCGATCCGTTCCTGTTCGTGCTGTATCGCTGGGGCGTCGCGATCGGGCTCGACATGACGCGGCATGCGGCTTGGACTGCCCACGCGCAGCGCGAGGCCGAGCGGCCGGCGTCGCGGCGTGCGATGGCGCGCGAAGCAGCCTGACGGATTGCGGGCATCGCGGCGTGCGCTGCGACGCCCGCGTGAGACGAGCGGCTGCTATTTCGCGGCGAACAGCGGATAAGTCGCGCCGGCGACCAGCGCGGCCGCGAGCCACACGACACTCCACGAGCTGACCGCGAGCAGCGGTGGAATCGCGAGTGGCGTCGCGAACAGCCCGAGGTAGACGATCGTATTGGCCATGCCGAGTGCGGTGCCTGCCTGATTCGCGCCCGCGAGCGTCGCGAGCTCCGTGTATGCGACACCATGCCACGCGGACACGCAGATGCCGGCGAAGACGAGAATCGCGACGATCGCGGCGAGCGGCACGTGCGGGCTGCCGGCCGTCGCCGCGGCAAGCAGCGTGAACGATCCGGCCGCGACGAAAACGGAACCGCGCAGATACGCGCGCCGGTTGCCGTGCCGGTCGGTATGACGGCCGCTCCATACGCGCATCACCATCGCGCCGAGCTGCAGCGCGACCATCGCGGCACTGATGCCGGCGAGGCCGAGCCGGCCGAAGTCGTGCAGGAACACCGTCGCGAACGTGAGCACCGCGAACTGCGGCGCGCACAGCAGGCCGATGCCGAGCACGATCCGCCACACGGGGCCGCTCGCGAGCGGGTTGCGCACCTGCCGTGCGGATGGCAGCCGCTCGATGGGGCGATGCGTGGCGGGGTGCGTCACGGCCGATTCGGCCGGCGGCTCGTGCAGCCAGCGCCAGGTGAGCGCGGCCGATCCCGCGCACAGCAGCATCAGCGCGCCGAATACCGCGGCAAAGCCGATATGCGACGCGAGCGACGGCAGCAGCGCCGCGCCGACGCCGCCGCCGAGCGGCACGGCCGTCTGGCGGATGCTCATCGCGAGCCCGCGTTCGCGCTCGCCGAACCAGCGCATCACCGCGCGCCCGCTCGACCCGTTCACGCTGCCGCCGAGCAGGCCGACACAGCACATTGCCACGACGACGCGCATCAGCGGCGGCACGCCGTGCGCGGTCGGGACGATCGTGCACACCATCAGCGCGAACATCGCGGCCGTCGCGACGAGCCCGGCGAGCAGCACGCGCCGGTCGCCGAAGCGGTCGGCGGCCATCCCCCACGGCAGCTCGGACAGCGCGACGCCGAAGCCGAGCGCGCCGAGCACGAGGCCGAGCGCGCCGTTGTCGAGGTGATAGGCCGTGCGCATCCACACGGCCGTGGTCGGAATGCCGGCCGCCGCGGCCGAAAAGCTCATGTTCGCGGCAACGCCGGCCGCCAGCACGCGCCAGCGATGAGCCGCGCCGCGCACGTCGCGGGCGGGCGAGGAGGGGGAAGCGATGCACGAGGTATCCATGACGGCAGGCCCGGTTGGAAATTGACATCCACAGTCTGGCGCCCTACATTCATCCTGAAAATCGGAAAGTTCTTGATGAATCGTTCGGTAAAACAGGATGGTTGAGATGCCCGGACAAGACATTCCCCGCGACGACGGCGAGTCGCTCGCGCTGGCCGATGCCACGCTGGCCCGGCCCAACTTCGACGTGGCGGCGCTGCGCAGCCTTGTCGCCGGGGTGGATCTCGGCAGTTTCGCGAAGGCGGCCGACCGCGTCGCGCGCTCGTCGTCGGCGGTGAGTGCGCAGATCCGCAAGCTCGAGGAGCAGGCCGGCACGCCGCTGTTCGTGAAGGCCGGGCGCGGGCTGGCGCTGACCGACGCCGGCGACGCGATGCTGCGCTATGCGCGGCGGATGATCGAGCTGAACGACGAGGCGGCCGCGGCCGTGCGCGGCATGAATCTCGACGGCTGGGTGCGTGTCGGGCTGCAGGAGGATTTCGGCGAGGCGATTCTGCCCGACGTGCTCGGGCGGTTCGCGCGTGCGCATCCGAAGGTGCGGATCGAGGCGCGCGTGGCGCGCAATGCCGACTTGCTCGACCGGCTCGACGCGAACCAGCTCGATCTCGCGCTGGTGTGGGGCGATCCGGCGTCGGCGGCGCTGGTGGCGCGCGCGGGGATCGAGAGCGAAGCGATCGCGCAGGTGCCGATGCAGTGGGTGGGGGCGGCGGGTTCGGTCGCGACCGGCTTCGGCATGCCGGGCGGTGGCGCTGAGGAGGAAGGCGGCGCAGAGGAAACGGGCGGCCGTGCGGTGCGCGCGCCGGGCGAGCCGCTGCCGCTCGTCGTGTTCGACCGGCCGTGCCGGTTCTTCGGTGCGGCGACCGGCGCGCTCGATCGCGCGGGCGTGCCGTGGCGCGTTGCGTTCACGACCCCCAGTCTCGCCGGGCTATGGGCCGCGGCGGCGGCCGGCCTCGGGCTGACGGTGCGCTCGCAGTACGGGCTGCCCGCGTCGGTGCGCGTGCTCGATGCGGCTTCGTGCGGGTTGCCGGCGCTGCCGAGTTTGCCGCTGATTTTGCTGCGGCGTACGTCGTCGGCGACGCCGACAGTCGATCGGCTCGCGCGGATCGTGAAGCAGGCGGTGCGGGATGCGACGGAGGGGACGGGGGCGGCGCTGGCGGCGTGACATCGATCGACGCGTCCGCAGTCGGCTGGACAATCGGCCTATTGGAGGAATGGAGCGAAGATCGTGACAATGGTGGCTCACTCAATGGAGCCCATCATGCAAGTTTCCACTGTCCCTGAAGCCGCGCTCGACCTGCAGCGGCTGCTCGATGCCGCGATCGCGGGCGAACGCGTCGTGATTGCGCAGGACGGCAAACAGTCGGTCCGGCTGGTGCCGCTTGAACCCATCCATCGGTTCGGCGCCCTCAAGGGGCAGATATGGATTGCCGACGACTTCGATGCGCCCCTCTCCGCGGAAGAATTGGCCGAGTTCGAAGGGAAGTAATGCGGTTGCTGGTCGATACGCACATCTTTCTGTGGATGTGGGGTGATGATCCGAAACTGAGCGTTCGCGGGCGCAGGCTGATCACCTGCGCCGACGCCGTGTTCGTCAGCAGCGCGAGCATCTGGGAGATGGCGATCAAAGCCGGGAGGGGAAAGCTGGACGTCGACGTGGATCGGCTCGTCGGTGAGATCAAGACAAGCAAGTATCGCGAGCTACCGGTCCGGGCTACGCACGGTGCTGCCGTGCGTCATCTGCCACATCATCATGGCGACCCGTTCGACCGGTTGCTCGTTGCGCAAGCGTGGTGTGAACCGCTGTTGCTCGTCACGGCCGACAGCCATCTCGCGCAGTATGGCGCGTCCCGAATCTTGACAGTCTGAAACTGTTTCGGAAGCGAAATCCTACGCTGCCGCGACAGCTTGCGTGGACGCGTCCAGTTCCGCACAAATGGCCGCTAGCCGCTCCCTCAACCCTTCACTCGCCGGCACGAACGGCAGCCGCAACCCGTCCTCGCACCACCCTTGCGCGGCCAGTACGGCCTTCACCGGCGCCGGGTTCGGCTCCGCGAACAGCGCCGCGACGAGCGGCTGCAGCGCGACCGACAGGCGCCGCGCATCGGCGAGCCGACCGTCGCGCAGCAACGCATGGATGCGCACATGCCATTCGGGCAGCACGTGCGCGCTGCTCGCGATCGCGCCGTGCGCACCGGCGCACATCGCCGCGAAGTTCTGATTGTCGTCGCCGGACAGGATCGCGAGCGGCGTGTCGTGCACGAGCCGGCTCATCCGGTCGAGCGTGCCACCGCATTCCTTGATGCCCGCGACGCGCGGGTCGCGCGCGAGCGCCTGCAGCGTCTCCAGTTCGACGTTCACGCCGGTGCGGTACGGGATGTTGTAGACGAGCACCGGCAGGTCGGCCGCCTCGACGATCGCCTCAACGTGGCGGCGGATGCCGTCCTGCGTCGGCCGCACGTAGACGGGCGGCGTGACGAGCAGCCCGTCGGGCCGCAGCGCCGCGAGTTCGCGCGCGCGGGCGGCCGCGAAATGCGTCGCGCTCGCGGTCAGCCCGACGACGATCGGCAGCCCGGGCGCCGCGTCGCGCAGCGTCGCGATCACCGCGTCCTGTTCGCGCGCGTCGAGCAGCACGCCCTCACCGGTCGTCGCGCTCGCGACGAAGCCTGCGATGCCCGCGGCAGCATAGTGGCGCGCGAGTCGCGCGAGCGCGGCATGGTCGACTTCGCCGTGGTGGAACGGCGTGATGATCGGCAGCCAGATACCTTCGAAACGTGTGTTCATGCAAAGCCTCATGGTGGAAACGGAGTGGGAAGGAACCGTTCCGCCGGCGGAGAGCCGGAGCGAGGCGTGCGAGCAAGGAGAAAGAAACGACCTGCGGGCATCCCGTCCGGCATTCGCCTGACGGGACGTGACGTCCCCGTCAGTCGAGGAGTCGTTTTTTCAGTTTCAGCCCGGCCGCGCGCGCACCTGCCGCGACGGCGGCGAGGATCGGAAGCGAGCGCAGGGCAGCGGACATGGGAGAACCGGAAAATGGGCTGAGCGGCGATCTTAACACCGGATCCGATCCGCGCGCGAGCGTCCGCCGCCGCTTAGCAGGATTCGAGATTTGCTTTCCACGACTGATTGGAAAGCGCGCCGCGCCCGGCCGCTAGAATGCCCGCTTACGTTTCGATGACAGCGCGTACGCGTGCCGTCACGCACATTCACCACCACTGGAAACGGGGCATATCACGATGGCAAGCATGAAGGGGATCGGCCGCTGGCTGCACACGGGCGCGGCGGCGGCGCTGGTCGTGGCGGCAACGGCCGCGCACGCGGATACGTCGATCCTGAACGTGTCGTACGACGTGACGCGCGAACTGTACAAGGACATCAACGCGGGTTTTGCCGCCGCCTACAAGCAGAAGACCGGCGAGACGGTCGCGATTAAGCAGTCGCACGGCGCGTCGAGCGCGCAGGCGCTGTCGGTGCTGCAAGGGCTGCAGGCCGACGTCGTGACGATGAACCAGCCGAACGACATCGACCTGCTCGCCGAGCGTGGCCAACTGCTGCCGAAGGACTGGCGCGCGCGTTTCCCGGACAACAGCTCGCCGTACTCGACCACGATGGTGTTCCTGGTGCGCAAGGGCAACCCGAAGGCGATCAAGGACTGGAGCGATCTCGCGAAGCCGGGTGTCCAGGTGATCATCGCGAACCCGAAGACGTCGGGCAACGGCCGCTATGCGTATCTCGCCGCGTGGGGCTTCCAGAAGCAGAAGGGCGCGACCGACCAGCAGGCGATCGACTTCGAGAAGGCGATCTTCCGCAACGTGCCGGTGCTCGACTCCGGCGGCCGCGGCGCGACGACGACGTTCACGCAGCGCGGCATCGGCGACGTGCTGGTCACGTTCGAGAATGAAGTCGCGCTGATGGACACCGGCGCATCGGGCGCGCAGTTCGACGCCGTGTATCCGTCGGCGAGCATCCTCGCGGAGCCGCCCGTCGCCGTCGTCGACAAGGTCGTCGACAAGAAGGGCACGCGCAAGGTCGCGCAGGCGTATCTGGATTACCTGTACACGCCGGAGGCGCAGGAAATCATCGCGCAACACCACCTGCGCCCGCGCGACGCGAACGTGCTGAAGAAGCATGCGGCCGAATTCAAGTCGCTGAAGACGTTCAGCGTCGAACAGGTCTTCGGCAGCTGGGCGAACGCGCAGAAGACACACTTCGCGGATGGCGGCACGTTCGACCAGGTGATCGTCGACCGCAAGTGAGCGCCGACCGCACGTGAGCACCGCGCGCAAGTGAGCACCGCGCGCTTGCCCACACGCTGACGACGCAGCCGGCCGCTTCCACAGCCGGCTTTTTTTGCGCCGCGCGGCCGGCGGCGCGACGGATTTCGATTCCGAACCGGTACGCATACCCGGCCGCCGCCGCGCGTGCTACGCTCATCGCCTCCCTGTTTCCGGCGCCGCGCGATGAACGTCGATTCGTCCTCCCCAGCCTCCCGCGGCCGTGGCCGCAAGCTCTGGTCGGGCAACCGCCCGGTGATCGCGTACGGGATGCCGCCGCTCGGCTGGCGCGACCTCTATCACCGCGCGCTGACGGTGAGCTGGCCCGTATTCTTCCTGTCGCTCGCCGTGCTGTTCCTGCTGCTCAACGGCGCTTTTGCGACGCTCTACCTGCTTGGCCATGCGCCGATTGCGAACCAGTCGCCGGCCGGCTTCGGCGGCGCGTTCTTCTTCAGCGTCGAGACACTCGCGACCGTCGGCTACGGCGACATGCATCCGCAGACCGTCTATGCGCACCTGGTCGCGACGTTCGAGATCTTCGTCGGGATGTCGGGCATTGCGATGGCCACGGGGCTCGTGTTTGCGCGGTTTTCACGGCCGCAGGCGAAGATCCTGTTCGCACGCTACGCGATCGTCCGGCCGTTGAACGGCAGGATGACGCTGATGGTGCGCGCCGCGAATGCGCGCCAGAACGTGATTGCCGAGGCGCAGGCGAAACTGCGGCTGATGCGCGTAGAAGGCACGCACGAGGGCTACACGCTGCGCAAGATCCACGACTTGGCGCTCGTGCGCAGCGAGCATCCAATCTTCCTGCTCGGCTGGAACCTGATGCACGTGATCGACGAATCGAGCGCGCTGTTCGGCGAGACGCCCGAATCGCTCGCCGCGCGCGACGCGTCGTTGCTGATCACGATCGAAGGCTCGGACGAGACGACCGCACAGGTGATGCAGGCGCGCCATTCCTGGGAGCATGACGAGATCCGCTGGCGTCACCGCTATGTCGACCTGATGCACGACGAAGACGGCATCACGCACATCGACTACACGCATTTTCATGAGGTGGTGCCGGTCGACGCCGATACCGACGAGCGCGGCTCGCCGGGCGCGGTGGTCAATACCGGCGCCGCGACGTCGGGCCCGGCCGCGTAGTGGCGCTCGCGGCCGGCCGGTAGTGCCGCTCCCGCGCGACGCGTCTACGGGTCACGCATGCAGCAGGCGCGCCGCTTCGCGCTGTTCGATCGCGACCGCGCGGTGGAATGCGTCGCGATCCTCGGCGCGCGCGACATAGTCGCCGAGCACGCCTTCGTGCGGCAGCAGATGCGCGTCGAATGCGGTCTTCAGCGTGCTGGCGAGCAGCAGGTCGGCCGCGGTGAAGCGGTCGCCGACGAGCCACGGACTATGAGCGAGCGCTTGCGCGAGTGCGCGCTGCACGCGGGTGATGTTGCCCCAGCCGAACGCGACCGGATTGCCCGACGCGCCGGTGAATTTTTCGGCCATCGCCGGTTCGAGGCAGGTCGGCGTGAAGAACATCCATTGGAGGAAACGGCCGCGCAGCGGATCGTCGGGCGCGACGCCGAGCCCGGCGCCCGGGCAGCGGTCGGCAAGATAGAGCAGCACGGCGCCCGATTCGGCGAACGGCATGCCGCCGTCGTCGAGCGCGGGCAGCTTGGCCATCGGGTTGACCTGCACGAACGCGTCGCTGCCCTGTTCGTGCGAACGCAGGTCGATCGGCACGAGTTCGTACACCACGCCGAGTTCTTCAAGCATCCACAATGCCCGAAATGCCCGGGTCTTCGGCCAGTAGTAGAGCTTCATCGTGCCTCCGCGTGTGGGTGCAACTGTCGGTCCGGTGGATGCTCCAGCGTACCCGAGCGCCGCAGGTTCGGACAAGGGCACCTGGCAAGGGCGTCTAGCCAGCGGCGGTTATCTGCATAGGATGGCCAGACGCGTTGTGTGTCGAGCGAGAATCAGGCAGAAAGCCGGGCAAAGCCTTATCGCACAATGAGGTGCATTGATAACTAGTTATATTGAGACTAGTTATAAATGGGATGGAAATCACGGTGCAGGCCGGCATCCCGCGCACGGCATCACGGAGCCCGCAGCGTCTGCACACACGTCCACACTGGCATCGTTCCGCAAGCGCCGATGCATCGCGAAACAGGGAAATCATGGGAGACAACTCACGCATGGAAAACGACGATCGCATCACGATCATTCCGAGAAGAACGCCGGAATCGGCGGCGATGGTGGCCGAGGTCAAGCGGGCGATGTCGATCGCCGCGCGGATCAATCGCCTGACGTTCGACGATGCCGCCGAGGTTCGCACATTATTCGGAGAACTGATCGGCATGCCGGTGGACGACGGCTTCGTGTTGATCCCGCCGTTCCATGCGACGGGCGGCACCGGCATGAAGCTCGGGCGCAACGTGTTCGTCAATCAGAACTGCACGTTCTACGATCTCGGCGGGCTCGAGATCGGCGATGACGTGATGATCGGGCCGAACGTCAGCCTCATCACGTCCGGTCACCCCGTCGAACCTTCGCGGCGGCGCGACTTCGTCGTCGCGAAGCCGATCGTGATCGAACGGAACGTCTGGATCGGCGCTGGTGCGACGATCATCGGCGGTGTGACGGTGGGCGAGAACTCGGTGGTCGCGGCCGGGGCCGTCGTCACGCGGGATGTTCCGCCGAATGTGCTGGTCGGCGGCAATCCGGCGGCGGTCATCCGGTCGATTGCCGAGTAATGCGGCTCGAGGGCGCGTGCCTGTTCGGTGCAGCCTCGTTGGACAGATGTGGATAACCCACCTCAAAGGCGACTCGAAACGCTGTGCATTTGAATGGTGAGGGTGCCGCCGAGGCCGTCTGGATGGGGCTTTCCGGTCAATGCCCGATAGCCGTCGGCGGATGCGCGGGCCGTTCCAGTCGATGGTCCGACGAAGGTCGCACCGCGCGATCGGTTGTGGATATCCTCACGCCGAAACGACTCGGCGCCCTGTGCATTTCACAGGTGAGGGTCACCGGATGATACGGAATGCATGAACCGGGTTGTGGACAACTCGCCCGCGAAACGACGCGAAATGCTGTGGAATTCTACGGTGAGGGTCGGCGTCCGATCGGGCGATGCGCCTGTCCTGGCGCGGTTTTCCGATCTTTGCGTGGTTCGAAGCGTCGCGCATTCTAGCCGAACGCGCGCATGCGTGGCGGAACCGTGTGCGTGCCGCGACGTGGAGATCCGGTTCCGGCTGTCACCCGAAAGGCCGTGCATTTTAACGGCGAGCGCGGGCGTGTGGTCTGCAACGTGCAGATTTCGCTGCGCATCGCCGCGTTCGCAAGCGACTCGAAGCGCTGCGCAATGCAGGGGTGAGCGTGAACACGGGATCGGCGGTCAGCGCACCAGGAATGCGATCATTCGGCCATCGGCGCCGTCTGAAGCGTCGTGTGTCTCAGGCTCGCACACGGGGGTGCGAACGAGGAAAACTCGGGCACCCGTGTGGATATCCTGCAGCCGAAACGACTCGCGACACTGTGTAAATCGACGGTGAGTGTCTGTACCCGATCGGCCGATGAGCCGCTTCCAGCAAGGATTGCCGGCCGGTCGCGCCTTCCGCGGCGCGCATCCGTTATCGCATCGACGGATGCGCATGCATGTGGATATCCTGCGTCCTGAATCACTCGAAGCGCTGTGGTTTTCAACGGTGAGGGTGCTCGCCTGGCCGGTCAGCAATGCCGGATCGGGCGTGGATAACCGCTGTTGCAGACACTCGAAGCCCTGTGAATTTCGTCGGTGAGTGCAGGCCCGCGATTGCGCAGCATGCGGGTTCCAGCATGCCTTTCCGGCTGATCAACCCACTCGCGACCCAAAGTATTTCCACGTTGAGCGGCCGCCCGCGATTGCGCAGCATGCGGGTTCCGGCGCGCCTGTCCGGTCGATAATCCCGCTCGCGATCCAGTGTATTTTCACGATGAGCGAGAGCCCGCGATTGTGCAGCATGCGCGTTCCGCCGTACATGTCCGGCCGATAAACCCACTCGCGACCCAAAGTACTTCCACGATGAGCGCGAGCCCGCAATTGCCCGGCATGCATGTTTCTGCACGCCTTTCCAGCCGACAAACCCACTCACGACCCTGAGCATTCGAACGCCGAAGGCGAGCCGCCGATCGACGCAATACGCCCTCACCGATGGGGATATCCGCAGCCGAAACCCACTTGTCGCGCTGTGAATTTCAACGGTGAGCGTCGAAGCAAGCGCCAAACGCATGCCGACAACGGTGTGGACATCCCGGCCTCCACGCCACTCGAAACGCTGTGCAATCGAACGGTGAGCGCGCGAGCCCGGTCGGCCGAGGGGCGCGGCGTTGTGGACATCCCGCGCCGCCGACCAATCGCAACGCTGTGCATTTCAATGGTGAGCGTCACCGCCACGACGCGCTGAAACCCTTGTCACACGGGGCACGAGCGCCACCCGCCACCTCCCCTGGGCCACCGTCGGACCGCCACGCGTTTCCCCGGCAAACGGGCCGCCCGCCCCGACGCGTCGCCGATCCCGCCCGACCGCCATGCGCGAAAACTCTCTCAAATCCCGGCAAAAAGCTGCGCAGTTTTTCTCACTGAGGGCTCGCCCGAGCAAGATGAGAAAAAACATTCTCGGCTGCGCGCGAAAAAATAGAGTCATTCGCTGCCGCCAGTCACGCGTCGCCCGACGCCCTGCCGAGCAGCCCAGAACAGCACAATCCGGAGACTTCCCCCCATGACTGCCCGCCTGCCCGTCGACGGCACGCCTGCCCTGTCCGACTACCGCCTGACCGACAACCTGACCGCGACGCACGGCCGGATCTTCCTGACCGGCACGCAGGCGCTGGTTCGCCTGCTGCTGATGCAGCGCATGGTCGACGCCGAACAGGGGCTCAACACGGCCGGCTTCGTCAGCGGCTATCGCGGCTCGCCGCTCGGCATGGTCGACCAGCAGCTGTGGAAGGCGAAGAAGCTGCTCGACGCCGGCGGCGTGCGCTTCCTGCCCGCGATCAACGAGGAACTCGGCGGCACGGCCGTGCTCGGCACGCAGCGGGTCGAGGCCGATCCCGAGCGCACGGTCGAGGGCGTGTATGCGATGTGGTACGGCAAGGGCCCGGGCGTCGATCGCGCCGGCGACGCGCTGAAGCACGGCAACGCGTACGGTTCGTCGCCGCACGGCGGCGTGCTGGTGGTGGCGGGTGATGACCACGGCTGCGTGTCGTCGTCGATGCCGCACCAGAGCGACTTCGCGATGATCGCGTGGCACATGCCGGTCGTGAACCCGGCGAACATCGCCGACATGCTCGAATTCGGCCTGTACGGCTGGGCGCTGTCGCGCTATTCGGGCGCGTGGGTCGGTTTCAAGGCGATCTCGGAAACGGTCGAATCGGGCTCGACCGTCGACCTCGACGCGCTGCAGACGCAGTGGCCCGCGCCGGAAGGCTTCACGCCGCCGGCGGGCGGCCTGCACAATCGCTGGCCCGACCTGCCGAGCCTCACGATCGAGGCGCGCCTCGCCGCGAAGCTCGACGCGGTGCGCCATTTCGCGCGCACCAACAGCATCGACAAGTGGATCGCGCCGAGCGCGCAGGCGAACGTCGGCATCGTGACCTGCGGCAAGGCGCACCTCGACCTGATGGAAGCGCTGCGCCGCCTCGACCTGACGGTGGCCGATCTCGATACGGCCGGCGTGCGGATCTACAAGGTCGGCCTGTCGTATCCGCTCGAAATGACGCGCCTCGAAACCTTCGTCGACGGGCTCGCCGAAGTGCTCGTGATCGAGGAGAAGGGCCCGGTCATCGAGCAGCAGATCAAGGACTACCTGTACAACCGCACGGAAGGCGCGCGCCCGCGCGTGCTCGGCAAGCACGACGCCGCCGGCGCCTGCCTGCTGTCCGAACTCGGCGAGCTGCGCCCGTCGCGCATCCTGCCGGTGTTCGCCGACTGGCTCGCGCGCCACAAGCCGGCGCTCGACCGCCGCGAACGCGTCGTCGATCTCGTCGCGCCGCAAATCCTGTCGAACGAGGCCGATGCGGTGAAGCGCACGCCGTACTTCTGCTCGGGCTGCCCGCACAACACGTCGACGAAGGTGCCGGAAGGCTCGATCGCGCAGGCCGGCATCGGCTGCCACTTCATGGCATCGTGGATGGAGCGCGACACGACGGGGCTGATCCAGATGGGCGGCGAGGGCGTCGACTGGGCCGCGCACGCGATGTTCACCAACACGAAGCACGTGTTCCAGAACCTCGGCGACGGCACCTACTTCCACTCGGGCATCCTCGCGATCCGCCAGGCCGTGGCCGCGAAAGCGAACATCACGTACAAGATCCTCTACAACGACGCGGTCGCGATGACGGGCGGCCAGCCGGTCGACGGCAGCATCTCGGTGCCGCAGATCGCGCGGCAGGTCGAGGCGGAAGGCGTGTCGCGCTTCGTGGTCGTGTCCGACGAGCCGGAGAAGTACGACGGTCATCACGGCCAGTTCCCGCCGGGCACGACGTTCCATCACCGCAGCGAACTCGACACCGTGCAGCGCGAATTGCGCGAGACGCCGGGCGTCACCGTGCTGATCTACGACCAGACCTGCGCGGCCGAGAAGCGCCGCCGCCGCAAGAAGGGCGAATTCCCCGACCCGGACAAGCGCCTGTTCATCAACGACGCAGTGTGCGAAGGCTGCGGCGATTGCGGTGTGCAGTCGAACTGCCTGTCGGTCGAGCCGCTTGAAACACCGCTCGGCCGCAAGCGCCGCATCGACCAGTCGTCGTGCAACAAGGACTATTCGTGCGTGAACGGCTTCTGCCCGAGCTTCGTGACGGTCGAAGGCGCGGCGCTGAAGAAGGCGGCCGGTGCCGCATTCGACGAAGCCGCGCTCGCCGTGCGGGTCGATGCGCTGCCGGTGCCGGCGACGCATCTCGACGCGGCGCCGTTCGACATGCTCGTGACGGGCGTCGGCGGCACGGGTGTCGTGACGGTCGGCGCGCTGATCAGCATGGCCGCGCACCTCGAAGGCAAGAGCGCGTCGGTGCTCGACTTCATGGGCTTCGCGCAGAAGGGCGGCTCGGTGCTGTCGTTCGTGCGGATCGCATCGAGCGACCGGTGGCTGAACCAGGTGCGCATCGACACGCAGCAGGCGGACGTGCTGCTCGCGTGCGACATGGTGGTCGGCGCGAGCGCCGAGGCGCTGCAGACGGTGCGTCACGAGCGTTCGCGGATCGTCGTCAACACGCACCGGATTCCGAACGCGTCGTTCGTGCAGAACCCCGACGCGAACCTGCATGCGGACGCGCTGCTCGAGAAGATGCGCCACGCGGCCGGCGACGGCTACCTGTCGAGCTGCGACGCGCAGGCGCTCGCCGCGAAGTTCCTCGGCGACTCGATCGGCGCGAACATCCTGATGCTCGGCTACGCATGGCAGCTCGGCCTCGTGCCGGTGTCGCTCGCGGCGATGATGCGCGCGATCGAGCTGAACAACGTCGCGGTGCCGATGAACAAGCTCGCGTTCTCGATCGGCCGGATGGCGGCCGGCGACGCGGCGGGCCTCGATGCGTTGTGGAACGCGCGTCACACGGTGGCCGCGCAGGCCGCGCCGGAGACGCTCGCCGAACTGATCGCCGATCGTGAAGCGCGCCTCGACGCATACGGCGGCGCGCGTTACGTCGAGCGCTACCGCGCACTGGTGAACGCGGCGCGCGCGAAGGGCGACGACGCACTGACGCGCGCGGTCGCGACGACGTTCTACCGGCTGCTCGCGGTGAAGGACGAATACGAGGTCGCGCGGCTGTACACGGACGACGCATTCCGCACGGCGCTCGAAGCGCAGTTCGAAGGCGTGCCGGGGCAGGCCTATCGCGTGAAGTTCAACCTGGCGCCGCCGACGGTCGCAAAGGCCGGCAGCGACGGCAGCGCGCCGAAGAAGCGCGTGTTCGGCCAGTGGATGTGGCCGGTGTTCGGCATGCTGGCGCGCGTGCGCAGCCTGCGCGGCACGTGGCTCGATCCGTTCGGCCGCACCGTCGAGCGCAAGATGGAGCGTGCGCTCGCCGACGACTACGAGACGACGCTCACGCGTGCGCTCGCCGCGACGACGGCCGGCAATGCGGCGCAGGTCACGCAGCTGGCCGACCTGCATGCACGCGTGCGCGGCTTCGGTCACGTGAAGGTGCGCAATCTTGCCGGCGTGAAGCGCGCGGAGCGCGAGCTCGCGCTGCAGCTCGGCATCGAAGCGGCGACGAGCGCGGCCGTGCAGCACGCGCTCGACGAGATGAAGGGCGCGGGGATGCTGAAGGGGATTCCGGTCGTCGTCGCGAAGTAACGCGAACGCGGGCGGATGTGAAAACGGCGACGCGCGTGCGTCGCCGTTTTTTCCTGGGCCCCGGCTGCTGCGTACAGGCAGCGGCCGGCCCTTTAGAGAATGCCTTTCTTGCGCGTCGACAGCGCGGTTTCCGACAGGTCGATCTCGCGGAGCAGCTTCGTCAGCGTTTCGTCGGAGATCTTGCTCTCGCTGCGCAGCCGGTACAGCGCGGAGCGTTCCGCGCGCACGGCCGCGATCCGCATCTGCAGTTCCATCGTTTCGGCCTGCTTCGCTTCCGCGCGCGGCGTGGGGCCGTCCTCGGCGAGCGTCGCGAGGCGGCGGCGGTACTGGTCCATCACGCGTGCGGAGATGTCTGCGCAGCGTGCGGCGCCCGATTCGTCGAGATCGACCGAGATCGCGTCGTGCGACGTATCGATCGCGCGGATCGCGGCCTGCGCGGCGGCCGCGCGCGCGGCGCGCTCCTCGTCGCCGAGCGGGCTGCGTGACGAACGCACACCGCGCAGCAGCAGCGGCAGGCCGATCACTGCGACGACGAGCGAGCCGAGGATCACGGCCGACGCGACGAAGATCGCCGTGTCGCGGCCGGGCAGTGGTACGCCGTCGGACAGCGCGACCGGAATCGACAGCACACCGGCGAGCGTGACCGCGCCGCGCACGCCGCCGACCGTCATCACCGCGATCGTGCGCACGCCGGCCATCGTGCCCGCGAGGCCCCGGCGCGCGGCGCGACGGCTGGCGAACCAGCGCAGCAGCCAGACCCACAGGAAGCGGATCGCATACAGCGCGAGCATCATCGCGCAGACGTTGAAGATCATCCGGCCGACGAGCGCGTCGCTCGTGTGGTGCGCGTCGACGAGCGTGCGGCCGATGATGTGCGGCAGCTGCAGCCCGAGCATGATGAACACCATGCCGTTGAACACGAACTCGATCATCGCCCACGTGCTTTCGGCGCGCACGCGCGACGCGACGGTGCTTTTGCGCGAGAAGCTCGTGTAGTTCATCATCATCCCGGCCGATACGGCCGCCAGCACGCCCGACAGGTCGAGGTGCTCGGCGAACAGGTAGGCCGCGAACGGCACCAGCAGCGTCATCACGATGCCGGGGGCCGGATCGCCTTCCTGCTCGGCATTCAGGAAGCGCGTCGACAGCGCGCTGAACGCCCATGACACGATCGCGCCCGTCGCGAGCCCGCCGGCGGCGACGATCACGAACGTGACCGACGCGTCGCGCAGCGAGAACATGCCCGTCAGCGCGGCCGCGATCGCGAATTTCAGGGCGACGAGGCCGGACGCGTCGTTCATCAGCGCCTCGCCCTCGAGGATGTGCATCAGTTGCGGCGGGATCCGGCCCTTGCCGGCGATGCCCGACAGCGCGACCGCGTCGGTCGGCGACAGCACGGCCGCGAGCGCGAACGCGATCGGCAGCGGCAACTCGGGTATCAGCCAGTGCGCGAAGTAGCCCACTGCGAGTACCGTCATGAACACGAGCCCGAATGCGAGCATCAGGATCGCGCGGCGCTGCAGGTACAGCTCGCGCTTCGGAATTCGCCAGCCGTCCGCGAACAGCAGCGGCGGAATGAACAGCAGCATGAAGATTTCGGGATCGAACGTGACGTGCAGGTTCAGCTTCGGCCACGCGAGCATCGCGCCGAACGCGATCTGCATCAGCGGCAACGGTAGTTGGAAGGGCAGGTTGCGTGTGACGGCGCCGGACAGCGCGACGGTCAGCAGCAGGATCAGGACGGTGAAGACGATTTCCATCGATACGGCGAATACGGGGAATGAAACGATCGTACGGAGTGTAGCGTGCTGGCGTAACGGTTGCCTTCGAGCGACCGGTGCGCATGCACGAAAACGGTGCGCGCAACCTGCGCCGGGATGGTGCGGCAGCCCGGCGTGAGCCGTGCGGCACACGGGCGGTCGGCGCCTTGCACGGAGCTTGCTTGAGGTTCGGCAGCCGTCCGGCGTCGACCGGACAACCGAGGGTCCAACCATGACATTGCACGCGCCGCTCGCTTCGTCGGGCGCCGCGTTCGAAGGCAATACCAGGAGGAAGGCAGCATGACGATCGTGCAACAGGAGCGTCCGGCCGCCGCGTCGCCGTACCGGTTCGAGCGGGAGGTGAGTTCCGGCTTCGAACGTCTGGCGACGCAGCACCGCGACCTGACGCTCACGACCGTATTCCAGCCGATTTTCAGCCTGTCGCACCAGCGCGCGGTGGGCTACGAGGCGCTGCTGCGCGCGCACGATGCGCTCGATCGCGCCGTGTCGCCGCTCGACGTGTTCGGCGAAGCCGCGCGCCAGGGTGAACTGCTGCAGCTCGACCGGCTCGCGCAGGCGCTGCATCTCGAGAACTTCGCGCTGCTCGGCGCCGAGCGTGAGTGGCTGTTCCTCAACGTGCATCCGGGCGTGCTCACCGACCCGTTCCAGGCGGCCGCGCTGCTCGCGAACCTGAAGCGGCTCGGCATGCCGCCGCGCCGCATCGTGCTCGAAGTGCTCGAACAGCGTGCGGAAGACGTCGAGCGGCTTGCCGAGGCCGTGCGCGAATTCCGCACGCACGGCTTCCTGATCGCGCTCGACGATTTCGGCGCGGGTCATTCGAACCTCGAGCGGATCTGGCAGCTGAACCCGGACATCGTGAAGCTCGATCGCATCATGCTGTCGCACGCGGCGCACCGCACGGGGCTCACCGCGATCCTGCACGGGCTGGTGACGCTGCTGCACGAGGCCGGCAAGCTGGTGCTCGTCGAGGGCATCGAGACCGAGCACGAGGCGCAGATCGCGTTGTCGTGCGAGGCCGATTTCGTGCAGGGCTACTACTTCGGCCGGCCGGCGCCGGGGCTGCCGGACAGCGCGGCCGCGACGGGCTGCATCGGCGAGCTGACCGAGCGCTTCCGGCAGCAGACCGACGCGCGCGAGCGGCGCGATGCGCAGCGGCTCGCGCCGTACCTTCGTGCGTTCGAACGGGCGGCCGAGCGTCTCGCGGCCGGCGAGCCGCTCGACGAGGTGTGCTGGAACTTCCTCGCGCTCGACGCGGCCGCGCGCTGCTTCCTGCTCGACGCGCACGGCCGCCAGTCGGGCCGCAACGTCGTGCTGCGCGCCGACCGCGCGCTCGCCGAGGCGCGCTTCTCGCCGCTGGCGGACGCGCAGGGCGCGAACTGGCTGCGTCGGCCGTATTTCCGCTCGGCGATTGCCGAGCCGGGGCGCGTGCAGGTCACGCGGCCGTACCTGTCGATCAACGAGGCGCAGCCGTGCGTGACGCTGTCGGTGGCGGTGCGCGTCGGCGATGCGCAGCGCGTGCTGTGCGGCGATATCGACTGGGCCGACGACGAGGCCGAAGCCGCGTAGCGACGCACGGCCTGCATGCGGCGATCGGTGGCGCGGCGCGCGGGGGCGGTCGTTGCGTTCGCCGCGCGCTTCCCCGACAATGGCGCGACCGCGGCCGTCGTGACCGCGAGCGCGCCGTCCCGGGGGCCACCATGGCGGCGAATATAAAAAGGAAAACACCATGAAACGACCGATTTCGCTGACCATCCTCGCGTGGATCATCATCGTGACCAACGCGATCACGTGCGTCTATACGCCATTCTCGATCGGCATGCCGACCACCCAGGCGCTGCTGTCGCACTACCTGCTGCCCGTCTGGGCGACGTTCGGCATCAGCATGATCCTCGAAGTCGTGAACGTCGTGATCGGCATCGCGATCCTGAAGGGCCGCGAGTGGTCGCGCAAGGCCTACATCGTGACGTTCGTGATCGGCATTGCGTTCTCGTTCGTCAACATGCCGGCGTCGATGCTCGCGGTGCTGATCCCCGGCGTCCTGCTGTTCGCGCTGTTCGTCTACCTGCTGTTCCGGCGCCCCGCGACCGCGTATTTCCAGGCAAACGCATGAGCGTCGTGCGTAACGCGCTGGCGATCGTGCTGTTCTCGATCGCCGGCTTCTGCGTGATCGCCGCGCAGATGGCGGCGTTCATGAAAGTCGGCCACGCGGGCGCGACCGCCATATTCGTCACCGTGCTGTTCTCGGTGTCGGCCGTGCTGCTCGCCGCGGGCGCGTTTGCAGGCGCATTCCGGCCGCGTGCGCGCGGCGCGGGCATCGTGCTGCTCGTCGCGGCCGCGACCACCGCGCTCGGGATGGTGGGCTGGGGGATGCTCGTGCTCACACCGGCGATCGTCGACGTGATGCAGCAGCAGGGCGCGTACTTCAACGCGCGCATGTTCCGCTTCGTGCCCGGCACCGGCGTGACGGCGTTGTCCGCGCTCGTCGGCGTCTGGCTCATGCGGCGCGGCTGACGTCCCCGGCTGAATTGCGCCGCTGAAGGACGCCGCTGAAGTACGCGGCGGCCGGCACGCTGGCGTCCGTCACGCGGCTCGGCTAGGATGCGCGAATTGTCCTGACGATTCGCGGGCCGCCCATGAACCGAAACGCCGCTTCCTCCGTTCTCCTCGAAGTGATCGCCACGACCGTCGGCGATGCAAAGGCCGCCGCCCGCGCGGGCGCCGACCGCCTCGAACTCGTGACCGCGATCACCGAAGGCGGGCTGACGCCGAGCGTCGGCCTGATCGAAGCCGTCGTGGCCGCCGTGCCGATTCCCGTCAACGTGATCGTGCGCCCGCACAGCCGTTCGTTCGTCTATGACGCCGACGATCTCCGCGTGATCGAACGCGACGTGCGTGCAGCCGTCGTGGCCGGTGCGAACGGCGTCGTGTTCGGCGCGCTCGACGCACGCGGCGACGTCGATCTCGACGCGCTGGCCCGCATTGCGGCCGCGGCGGACGGCCGCGCGCTGACCTTCCACCGCGCGTTCGACGTGTCGCGCGACCTCAACGCCGCCTTCGACGCGCTGCTGCGCGTGCCGGCCGTCACGTCGGTGCTGACGTCGGGCGGCCATCCGTCGGTGCTCGACGCGGTCGGTACGATCACGCGGCTGGTGCGGCAGGCGGCGGGCTCGACCTGCACGGTGCTGGCCGGCTCGGGGCTCACGGTCGACGCGGTCGGCGATTTCGTCCGCGCGACCGGCGTGCGCGCGGTGCATTTCGGCTCGGGCGTACGGCCGCGCGGCGAGGTGCTGGCGCCGGTCGATCAACCACTCGTCGAGCGCGTGCGCGCGGCGATCGACGGCGCGGCGGCACACGTGTGATGTACACGGCGGCCTGCAGGCCGCCGCCGCGCGCACCGACACCACACACCGGGACACCAACGGGAAGAGAGGGCCGCATGACGGACGCATCACACGACACGCAGGACAGCGCCGACGACGACAGCGCGCCGGGCTGGGACGCGATCGACGGCGCGCTCGCGCGCGTCTATCCGGGCCAGGAGCCGAAGCATTACGGCACGCTGCTCAAGTGGCGGCTCGGCGGCCGCGATCCGCTCGACGGCATCAGCGTGTGGAAGCGCGCGGAACCCGTACCGCACTGGCATTTCGTCACGTACGGGCTCTCCGAGCTGTATGCGAAGGAGTCGGACGATCCGGCCGTCAGCGGCTTCGGCTTCGAGCTGACGATGCGCGTCGCCTGCGGCGCCACCGACGAAGAGCCGCCGAACTGGGTGTTCAGCTTTCTGCAGAATCTTGCGCGCTACGTGTTCCAGAGCGGCAACGCGTTCGACGACGGTCACTGGATGACGGCCAACGGCCCGATCGCGCTTGATACCGATACGCAGCTCTGCTCGATGGGTTTCGTGTTCGATCCGGAGCTGCCGGCGATCGATACGCCGCACGGCCACCTGGCGTTCCTGCAGATCGTCGGGCTGACGCTCGACGAGGAGCGCGCCGCGAAGCGCTGGCGCACGCGCGCACTGCTCGACACGCTGCTGCCGCATATGCCGCTGTGGGTGACCGATCTCGGCCGCGCGTCGCTGCTCGAGCGCGCGGACGTGCGCGCGCAGGTCGACGAAGGTACCCGGCGCGACGGCTCGTCGAGCGGCTCGCTGTTTACGGACGTGCTTGGATGGGAAACGCGCAAGCGGTTGCTGCGCGCGCCGGTGATCGAGATCACCGTCGGCGCACGGCAGGTCGACGAACTCGTCACGCTGCTGCCGCTGCGGTTGCCGTTCGACCGGCCGTTCCGTCTGGTCGGTCACGACGGCGCGGTGCGGTTCGTGCACGGTGACGCGAACGACGTGACCGACGAGGACGGCACGCTGACGCTGCGGCTTACCGATGCGACCGTGCAGGCGCTGGCGCGCACGCTGCAGCCGCGCGCCGGCGAGTATGCGGTCGAAGGGCTCGACGGCGTGCGCTGGCGGGTCGAGAAGACCGTGATCCGCGACGCGCAGGGCAGCGCGGTGCAGACGATCGGATGAAAAAAGCCGGGGCATGCCCCGGCTTTTTCGTGGGTACGCGGTGCTGCCGCTTACGCGTTCGCCGTCATCGCGTCCGCATCGCTCGAACGGATTCCGAGGCGCTCGAACAGCGCACGGTCCTTTTGCGACTGCGGGTTGCTCGTCGTCAGCAGCTGGTCGCCGTAGAACATCGAGTTCGCGCCGGCGAGGAAGCACATCGCCTGCAGGCCGTCGTCGAGCTGCTCGCGGCCGGCCGACAGGCGCACCACGGCCTTCGGCATCGTGATCCGCGCAACCGCGATCGTGCGCACGAATTCGAACGGGTCGAGCGGTGCGGTGCCTTCGAGCGGCGTGCCTTCGATCGCGACGAGGTTGTTGATCGGCACCGAATCCGGATACGGGTTCAGGTTCGCGAGCTGCGAGATCAGGCCCGCGCGTTCGCGACGCGATTCACCCATGCCGATGATGCCGCCGCAGCACACGTTGATGCCCGCGTCACGCACGCGGTCGAGCGTGTCGAGGCGATCCTGGTAGGTGCGCGTCGAGATCACCTGGCCGTAGAACTCCGGCGACGTGTCGAGGTTGTGGTTGTAGTAGTCGAGGCCCGCGCTCGCGAGTTCCTGCGCCTGCTCGTCTTCCAGCATGCCGAGCGTCATGCAGGTCTCGAGGCCGAGCTCCTTCACGCCGCGCACCATCTCGGTCA
This sequence comes from Burkholderia sp. Ap-955, assembly GCF_011753045.1. Taxonomy (NCBI): domain Bacteria; kingdom Pseudomonadati; phylum Pseudomonadota; class Betaproteobacteria; order Burkholderiales; family Burkholderiaceae; genus Burkholderia; species Burkholderia sp. Ap-955. The sequence goes on along the minus strand of NZ_VWWH01000049.1, from coordinate 26,120 downwards.
GCGCCGGCATGTGGCGCTCCTTTGGGTTGCGCCACGCGGCGCCCATGCAGAAGCGGCTCGCGCCGTTCGCCTTCGCCGCGCGTGCGGCGTCGAGCACCGCGTCGACGTCCATCAGCTTCTCGGCCTTCAGGCCCGTGTCGTGGTGCGACGACTGCGAGCAGTAGCCGCAGTCTTCCTCGCAGCCGCCCGTCTTGATCGACAGCAGCGTCGACAGCTGCACCGCGTTCGCGTCGAAGTGCTCGCGGTGCACCTGCTGCGCGCGGAAGAGCAGGTCGTTGAACGGCAGCTCGAACAGCGCGACGACGTCGGCGACGCGCCAGCGCTGCGAGACCGGAGCGGCCACGGGAATCGCGTCGGGTTGCACGGTGGTGGTCTGGGCTTGAGTCATATCGTTTTCCTGTCCTGGTCGGGGATGAGGGATCGGGGGATCTGTTTCGGTTGAGTCAATGCTGCGCGGTGCGCAGCGTCTCGACGAGCGCGGCGATGTCGAGCATCGCCGCGGCGGATTCGGGGGCGGCCGGGTTCAGGTGCGGAATGCGGCCGAGCAGCGATGCGCCGTGCTCGCGGGCGAGCCAGTCGCGCATCGTCGCGATGTTCTCGTCGGGGAACGACATCGCCGGGTCGACGTGGTTCGCAACCCAGCCGGCGAGCTTGAGGCCGCGCGCGGCGATCGCGTCGGCGGTGAGCAGCGCGTGGTTGATGCAGCCGAGCCGCACGCCGACCACGAGTACGACCGGCACGCCGAGCGCGACCGCGAGATCGGCCATGTCCTGCGTGTCGTTCATCGGCACGCGGAAGCCGCCGGCGCCTTCGACGACGACGATCTCCGCGCGCGTCAGCGCTTCGCGATGGCACGCGACGATCGTGTCGATGTCGAGCGTCACGCCTTCCTGCGCGGCGACGATATGCGGCGCGGCCGGTGCCTTCAGCAGGAACGGCGTGCGCAGCTCGGGCGGCAGCACGACGTTCGCGGCCGCGTCGAGCTGGTCGGCGTCCTCGTTGCGCCATACGCCGTCGCGTTCATACGCGCCGGCCGCGACGGGTTTCAGTGCGGCCGCGCGCAGGCCATGTCGCGCGAAGCCGTGCAGCAGCGCGGCCGACACGAAGGTTTTGCCGATTTCGGTGTCGGTGCCGGTAACGAACAGCGAGAGCGGGGCGGTCATGCCGCGGCCTCCTGCACGGCCTGCGCCTCGCTGGCTTCGATCAGCGCGGCCTCGAGCCGGGCGAGATCGTCGAACGAATGCGCGGCCGACAGCGACACACGCAGCCGCGACGTGCCGACGGGCACCGTCGGCGGCCGGATCGCGGGCACCCACAGGCCGTGCGCGTCGAGCGCGCGCATCGCCGTGAGCGTCGCGTCGTTGCTGCCGATCACGAGCGGCTGCACGGCCGTGTGCGAATCGACCGGCTGCCAGCGCGTGTTGCGCAGCAGCGCGCGCGTGCGGTCGATCAGCGCGGCGAGATGCGCGCGTCGCGCGTCGCCTTCGTCGCCCGCGATCACCTTCAGGCTGGCCGATACCGCGTGCGCGACGGCCGGCGGCGCGGCCGTCGTGAAGATATAGCTGCGCGCGCGCTGGATCATCCATTCGATCACGGTCTCGTGCGCGATCACGAACGCGCCCGCGACGCCGGCGGCCTTGCCGAGCGTGCCGACGTACACGAGATGCGGCGAGCGCAGCGCGGCGGCCGCGAGCGCGCCGCGGCCTTGCGGGCCGAGCACGCCGAAGCCGTGCGCATCGTCGACGACGAGCCACGCGCCGTGGCGTTCGGCCAGCGCGACGAGTGCGGCGAGCGGCGCGATGTCGCCATCCATGCTGAACACCGTGTCGCTGACGATCAGCTTCGTTTCGGCATCCGATGCATCGAGCAACGCGGCGAGCGCGGCCGTGTCCGCATGCGGATAGACCTGGACGTTCGCGCGCGACAGCCGCATGCCGTCGATCAGCGACGCGTGGTTCAGCGCGTCGGAAAAGATCGTCGCGCCCTTGGCCGTCAGCGCCGTCATCGCGGCGAGGTTCGCCATGTAGCCGGTGCTGAAGTACAGCGCGCGCGGCGCGTCGGAGAAGCCGCCCGAGAAGGCCGCGAGTTCGTCTTCGAGCGTCGCGTGCGCACGCGAATGGCCGCCGAGCAGGTGCGAGCCGCCGCTGCCGGAGCCGTAGCGCTGCGCGCCTTCGGCGAACGCGGCGACGAGCGCCGGATGCGCGGCGAGGCCGAGATAGTCGTTGCTCGCGAAGCCGACGATCTCGCGGCCGTCGACGGTCATGCGCGCATCGCACGCGGTGTCGGCGGTGCGGCGCGCGCGGCGCAGCCCTTGCGCGTCGAGCTCGGCGAGACCGCGTTGCAGGGTATCGAGGAGGGGGTTCGTCATCCAGCGATCTCCGCGAGCGTTGCATCGAGCGTGTCGCGCGTGCGTTGTGCGAGCCACGCGATGTCGTCGTCGCTCATCACGTACGGCGGCATCAGGTACACGGTCGTGCCGATCGGGCGCAGCAGCAGCTCGCGTTCCAGTGCGCGTTCGAAGAAGCGACGCGAGAAGCCGCGCGCCGCGTCGCCGTCGAGCGCGACGTCGAACGCGAACAGCGTGCCGCGCTCGCGCAGGTGCCGTACTTGCGGGTGCGCATCGAGCGGCGCGAGCGCCGCGCGCATCGTCGCCGACTTGCGGGCATTGGCCGCGAGCACGTCGTCGCGCTCGAACAGGTCGAGCGTCGCGACCGCCGCGCGGCACGCGAGCGGGTTGCCGGTGTACGAATGCGAGTGCAGGAAGCCGCGCGTCGTGTCGTCGTCGTAGAACGCGGCGAACACGTCGTCGCGCGTGAGCACGAGCGACAGCGGCAGGTAGCCGCCGCTGATGCCTTTCGACAGGCACAGGAAATCGGGCCAGACGCCGGCCTGCTCGCACGCGAAGAAGGTGCCGGTGCGGCCGCAGCCGACCGCGATCTCGTCGGCGATCAGGTGCACGCCGAATTCGTCGCACAGCGCGCGCAGCCCGCGGACGTACGACGGATCATGCATCGCCATGCCGGCCGCGCACTGCACGAGCGGCTCGACGATCAGCGCGGCGATCCGGTCGCCGCGTTCGAGGAACAGGCGCCGCACGTCCGCGAGCGCTCGGCCCGCGACGTCGGCGGCCGTTTCGCCCGGCAGCGCGCCGCGTGCGTCGGGTGACGCGACGACATGCGCATTGCGGATCAGCGGATCGTACGCGTCCTTGAACAGCGCGACGTCGGTCACGCCGAGCGCGCCGATCGTCTCGCCGTGATAGCTGTTCGCGACGCAGACGAATTCCTGCTTGTTCGCGCGGCCGCGGTTGCGCCACGCGTGGAAGCTCATCTTCAGCGCGATCTCGACCGCCGACGCGCCGTCCGACGCGAAGAACGCATGGCCGAGCGTGCGCGCGGTGAGCGCGTGCAGCCGCTCCGCGAGCTCGATCGCGGGCTCGTGCGTGCAGCCGGCGAGCATCGCGTGCTCGAGCGTGTCGAGCTGGTCCTTCAGCGCCGCGTTGATGTCCGGGTTCGCATGGCCGAACAGGTTGACCCACCACGAGCTGACCGCATCGAAGTAGCGGCGGCCGTCACGGTCGTACAACCACAGGCCCGCGCCGCGCGCGACGGGGATCAGCGGCAGGCGCTCGTGATGCTTCATCTGGGTGCAGGGATGCCAGACCGCGCGCAGGCTGCGCGCGACCCAGTCGTCGGTGGCTGGCGTACTCAAGGCGGCTCCGGGGGATAAAACGGCCGCGCGGCATCGACGGGATGCCGCGCGGCGAGATACGAATCGCGCTGAGATTAGCGTGTTCCGCGAGCCGTTGCACTACCGGTTACAAACACCGCAAAGCCTTGCCGGGCGGGAGTTCGGCGCAGATCGGGGCGGCTCGGGACGGTACGGTTCAGATGTCCCGAAATGACCGCAGATGACGACGTTCGAGTGGGACCCCCCAACCGAAAAAAATCGTGGGCCGGATGGTGCGGCGGGGCGAAAAAACGGGGTGCGAAGGGGGAGTCGGTGGTGCGGAATGATGCGGCCCCGGCTGATCGGCGCGCGCTTGACGGCGAGCGGTGACGAGGAGAATTCGGGCGCGGGGTTGCGAGACGGCGCATTCATGTCGACATGCGTTGTGTGCCGCATGTGCGACGTCCGTCGCGAACGCTGCACGCGCGCGAAGCAACGAAAGGGAGGAGGGGGGAGGAAAACAAAAAGCGGCGGCGAGTGCCGCCGCTGGTCAGCGCGAAGCCAGCGCCGGCGTGCCGGTGTCGCGTGCGTTGCCGTCGTCGTTGTCGGCCGTCTGCGTCGCGCCGTTCCACACGACCCGGTCGTTGACTGCATACAGCCGGCACGAACCTGCGCCCTGCTTCGAGCAGTTGTCGAGCGCGAGCGCCATCGGATCGTCGCCGCCTTCGGCCCACGACCACGCGCCTTCCGACGACACCGCGAACGCGCGGCTCGGATGCTGGTTCAGGAAGCGGCGATAGCCTTCACGGCCGGCATCGTCGACATACGGCACCGCGTTGACCGAGTCGATCGACGCATAGCCGCTCGCCTTCGGTTCGTGCGGGTTCGCGACCGCATAGCGCACCGACGTCGGCAGGTTCAGCTGCGCGAGGAATGCGGTGACCGCCGGCCACCACACGGGCACGCCGTCGCGATCGACGATCAGCCGGTGCGCGTCGTCCTTGTAGCGGCCGAAATCGATGAACTGGGCCTGCGTGCCGTGCGAAACGTACGCGTCGTGCATCTGCGCGACGAGCCCGGGCGTCCACACCGAATCGTTGTCGCCGTACAGCCACAGCGACCGCACGGCCGTGTGCGCGCCGTACTGGTCGAACGCGTCGACGAGGTTTTTCTGCCAGCCGTCGCAGAGGTCCTGGCGCAGCCCGCCGGAGAAGTTGATGATGCCGCGCACGCCCGGTGCGGCTTCGGTGCCGTACGCGACCGATACGAGGCCGCCGTGCGACGTGCCGGCGACGACGATGCGCGACGCATCGACGTACGACTGGTGCGACATGTAGCGCACCGTCGCGTCGACGTCGGCTGCCTGCGCGAGGCCGTTCTTGCCGACGTTGCAGCCTTCCTGCTGGTACGAACCGTCCGACCCCGCGAAGCCCTGGCGGTTCGGCGCGATCACCGCATAGCCGCGGCGCACGAATTCGCGCGCGAACGCGAGCGGCCGGCTGCGCGGCTGCTGATGGAGATCGCCGGTGTTCTTGCCGTGGTTGAAGACGACGAGCGGGAACGGGCCGGGCCCGTTCGGCTTGAAGAGCGTGGCCTCGAGCGTGACGGTGCCCGAGGCGTCGGCCGGAATGCGGAGGATCTGCTCGTTCAGGTCGGCGGCGACCTGCGGCAGGTTCGAATCGGCGTAGTCGAAGCGTTCGGCATGGGCGAGCGACCCGCTGGCGCCGGCACCTGACCCCGTATTGGCGCTCGGCAGCGTACCGGCCTGAGCGGCCGACAGCGCACACGCCGCCATCCATCCCACCAATACCTTGCTGAACGCCATTCGTAAGCCCTGCCATGCAACATGACCAATTCGAGGTCATCGTAGCCGGACAAAATGGGGTTGTGCAATGCGGGAATTACCCGGCGTCTGACACAGCAACTATTTGTCAGCGTTCACTGACTTCGCCGTCGACGTAGCGCCAGAAACCCTGTTCGTCGCGCTCGAAACGGCTCGTCTCGTGGAGCCGGTAAGCGCGTCCGCCGACCTTGTAGCGGGCCACGAACTCGACCTCCGCGTGCCGCTCGTCGAGCGGCGCGTGGCGTTTGACCGCGAGCCCGAGCCAGCGCGGCGCGTCGGGCGCTTCGGGGTCGGTGTCGAGATCGGGCGGGCAGGTGCGCGCGGCCCAGGTCGCGCGCAGGTAGTCGGTCGCGCCGAGCACGTATGCGCTGTACCGCGAGCGCATCAACTCGAGTGCGGTCGGCGCGGCTTCGCCGCCGTCGATGAAGCGGCCGCAGCAGGCCGCATAGCGGGGCGCCGGCGCTTTGCCGGCGGGAGCGGGGGACGCGCCGCCGCACGGGCACGCGTCAGGTCGGTTCAAAATCATGCGAAACGTGAATTAACGACGCAAAGTTGTCGGTGGCCTACCAGCTCAGCTCGATACCGTCGTACTGGAAGAAACGGCCGTTTGCCTGCGACACGTCCGCGGCGGATTCGGCGATCACGCGGCGCATGCCGGTCACGCTGGTTTCCGGATCGATCGCGGCCTGCGCGCCGCCCATGTCGGTGCGCACCCAGCCGGGGTGGAGCGAAATGCACGCGGCGTGGCGCGTCTGCAGCGACGCGATGCGCAGCGCGTCGTTCAGCGCGGCCTTGCTCGCGCGGTACAGCCAGCCGGTCGTGCCGGTCGCCTCGGCGATGCTGCCCATCCGGCTCGACACGACGGCCAGCACGCCGCGCGCGTCCTCGACGAGCGGCAGCACGATCGGCAGCAACTGCATCGGCCCGCGCACGTTCGTATGCATCACCGCGTCGAAATCCTCGGCGGTGACCGTCTCGACCCCCTCGGTGCGCGGCCCGTACACGCCCGACACCAGCACGGCCGCATCGAGCCGCTCGCCGTCGAGCTTCCAGCCGAGCGCCGCGATCTGCTCGGGCTGCGTGATGTCGAGCGCATGGGCCTGCGCGCCGAGCGCGCGCAGCGCGTCGAGCGACGCGTCGTCGCGCGCGGTGGCGATCACGTTCCAGCCGTCGCGCCGGTATTGGCGGACGAATTCGCGGCCGAGGCCGCGCGATGCACCGACGATCAATGCGGTTTTCATGCCCGTCGCTCCTTTGCTTGGCGCCGCCGTGGCGGCAGCGCCGGTGTCAGATCCGTTCGATGGGTGGCACGGCTGCGCGCCTGCGTAGCGACCGCCGCGCAGGCCGTGGCGTTACTTCGCGTCGTCGCACGGCTTCAGCGTGGCGGCGACTGCCTGCGCGATGCCTTCGAGCCGCGCGGCATCCGCCGCGATCATGTCGTTGTCCGGGGCGTGCTCGCCGCCGGCGACGAGCGCGGCCACGCAGCGCTTGTAGGTCTCGTCGAGCGCTTCGAAGTTCGACACGGCCATCCCGAGGTTGCGCATCCGGCCGTCGTGCACGCCGTACACGAGCCCGTGCACGGTGAGCGACTGGCCGCGCGCCCACGCGTCGTTGACGATCGTCGTGCGGCACACGTTGACCACCTGCTCGATCGCGTTCAGCTCGATCAGGCGGCGATAGCGCGCTTCGCCCACCGGCCATGCGTCGAGCAGCGCCGTGTGGCGTTCGCGCACGTCCTGCACGTGATGCAGCCAGTTGTCGGCGAGGCCGACGCGGCGGTTGAGCAGGGCGGCGTTCACGCCCGAGCAGCCGTAGTGGCCGACGACCATGATGTGCTTCACGCGCAGGATGTCGACCGCGAACTGGATCACCGACAGGCAGTTCAGGTCGCTGTGCACGACCACGTTCGCGATATTGCGGTGGACGAACACTTCGCCCGGCGGCAGCCCGATGATCTCGTTCGCGGGCACGCGCGAATCCGAGCAGCCGATCCACAGATATTCCGGCGCCTGCTGGTGGGCCAGACGCGCGAAGAATTGCGGGTCGTCCTCGAGCTTTTGCTTGACCCAGGCGTCGTTGTTGTCGAACAGGTGTGAAAGCGGATTGTCTTGGGGGTTCATCGGTGTGGATTCCGTTGACGGAAATCGGGTCGCAATCGGTGCGGTATAGCGGGCGTCAGGCGGCGCGCTGCGCGTCGCCTGCGCCCTCGTTCTGGTCCGTCGCGCCGAAGCGCGCGGGGTAGCGCAGGCAAAAGCGCAGCGCGGTGTCGTACGGATAAAAGTCGGGCAATTCGCCCTGGATCAGCTTGTCCTTGCTGGCCTGCCACAGCGCGGGATCGAAAAAGTCCGCGTGATGCTTCATGAAGACGTCGCGCACGCGCGGGTCGCCGAGCAGGAACGGCCCGTAGGTCTCCGGAAAGATGTCGTGCGGGCCGACGGTATACCACGGTTCGCCGGACATCTCGTCTTCCTCGTTGCGCGGCGCCGGCACGCGGCGCACGTTGCAGTCGGTCAGGTACTCGATCTCGTCGTAGTCGTAGAACACGACGCGGCCGTGGCGCGTGACGCCGAAGTTCTTGTACAGCATGTCGCCGGGGAAGATGTTCGCCTTCATCAGCTCCTTCACCGCGTTGCCGTACTCCTTCACGCCGTGCTCGACGTCGGTATCGGAGCCGTTCTGCAGATAAAGGTTGAGCGGCGTCATCCGGCGCTCGATGTACAGGTGCTCGATCACGAGATTGCCGTCCTCGTATTCGAGCAGCGACGGCACTTCCTTTTCCAGCTCGCGCACGAGCGCGTGGTCGAGCCGCGCGAGCGGCAGCGCGACGCTCGAATACTCGAGCGTGTCGGCCATCCGCCCGAGGCGGTCGTGGCGCTTCACGAGCTGGTACTTCTCCATGATCTGCGCGCGCGTCGTTTCCTTCGGCGGCGGGAACTGATCCTTGATGATCTTGAACACGTATGGGAACGACGGCAGCGTGAACACGAGCATCACGAGGCCCTTGATCCCGGGCGCGATGATGAAGCGGTCGCTCGAATGCGACAGATGGTGCAGCAGGTCGCGATAGAACAGGTTCTTGCCCTGCTTCTGCAGGCCGACCGACGTGTAGATCTCCGCCTTCGGCTTACCGGGCATGATCGTGCACAGGAAGTCGACGTACGCGGACGGCACGCCCATGTCGACGAGGAAATACGAGTGCGAGAAGCCGAAGATGATCATCAGCTGGTCGCGGCGCAGCAGCACGGTGTCGAGCGCGAGCACGCCCGGACGCACGTGGCGGATCGGCACCGCGAACGGCAGCACGCGGTCGGCGTTGATGATGCGGCCGACGATGTACGCGCTCTTGTTGCGGAAGAACAGCGACGACAGCACGTGGATCTGGAAATTCGGCGCTTCGTCGAAATGGCCGAATTCGTCGTGGATCGCGTCCATCACGCATGCGATGTCGCGCGGGAGATCGTCGAACGCCGGCTCGAGCTGGAAGTTCGTGACGATCCGCTCGAGCGTGGCCGCGAGCCCGTCGGTGCCCGGATAGTACGCGCGGTAGGTCGGCTTCGCGGCCGGCTCGTCGTTCTCCAGATACTCGGTCGAGATCGCCGGGCGCACGAAGATGAAATCGTTGCTGAAGTACGAGCGGTGCAGGATCTTGCAGCACACCGAATTGAAGAAGGTCTCCGCGCACTCCGGCTGGCGGTGCGACGTGAGCAGGCCGATGTAGTGCAGCTTGATCTGCTGCCACACTTCGTCGTCGATGTTCTCCGCGTCGTATTCGTCTTCCAGCACCTCGACGCATTCCTTCACGCGATCGTCGTACGACGTGATCCGCTCGCGCGCGAGCCGCTGCAGCCCGTGCCAGTCGCCGCGCTCGAACAGCGTCTTCGCCTCGACGGCCGCCTCGCGGAAGATCCGGTAGTGGCGGTCGAAGTTTTCGAGCATCGTCTGTGCGACGTCGAAACCGATCTGCGAGGACAGCAGTTTAGGGAAGTGATTCATCGCGTGCAGGCTCGTTCGGGAGGGGCTGTAAGCACTCGCCATTTTAGCGCCCAAGCGGGCGGTTCAATGGCTTTGCGGCGAGGCGCGGCCGGCCGGCAGGCGGCGGGTTGTCCGCCGTTGGGTGCCGTTCGGTGCATCTTCGCGTAAAGATACGGGTACGGAACCGATTCTGGCACGAACTTTTTTTGACGGGCGGAAAGCCGCCGGACACGCGTTCCTCGGGACGGCGATAGAATCGGCGGAACGCCCGCCGCGGCCTGCCGCCGGCGCGCAATCGCACCGATAACGACGAGACGCCCCACCGATGAACGCACTGGAACACCAACTCGACTATCCCTTCGCCGACACGCTGCCCGCCGCGGGCGACACGTTCGAGGTCGCACCCGGCGTGCGCTGGCTGCGCATGCCGCTGCCGTTCTCGCTCGATCACATCAACCTCTGGCTGCTGCGCGACGAGATCGACGGGCAGGCCGGCTGGACGATCGTCGATTGCGGGATCTCGTCGGAGGCGATCCGCACGCACTGGGAGCAGATCTTCGATACGCATCTCGACGGCCTGCCCGTGCTGCGCGTGCTCGTCACGCACTGCCATCCCGATCACTTCGGCCTCGCGAACTGGCTGTGCGAAGGCGGCGACAAGGGCCGCTGGAACGTGCGGTTGTGGATGACGCTCGGCGAGTACATGTTCGGCTGCCTGATGGCGGCCGGCAACGGCTCGAACGCGGGCGGCGCGGCCGCCGCCGACCACTTCGCGCGCCATGGGCTGACCGATCCGGCCGCGCTCGACAAGCTGCGCAACCGTCGCAACTACTACTCGGATCTCGTGCCGGCCGTGCCGCCGCGCTACCGGCGCCTGCGCGAAGGCGATGCGGTGACGATCGGCGCGCGCACGTGGCGCGTCGTGACCGGCTTCGGCCATTCGCCTGAACATTGCGCGCTGCACAGCGAAGCGGACGGCGTGCTGATCTCCGGCGACATGGTGCTGCCGCGCATCTCGACGAACGTGTCCGTGTTCGACCTCGAGCCGGAAGCGAATCCGCTCGCGCTGTACCTGCAGTCGCTCGGCCGCTACGAGACGATCGCGCCCGAGACGCTGGTACTGCCGTCGCACGGCAAGCCGTTCCGCGGCGTGCGCACGCGCATCACGCAGCTGCGCGAACACCACGACGCGCGCCTGGCCGAAGTGCGCGTCGCGTGCGCGGAAAAGCCGATGAGCGCAGCCGACATCGTGCCGATCATGTTCCGCCGCCGCGAGCTCGACATCCACCAGATGACGTTCGCGCTCGGCGAGGCGCTCGCGCACCTGAACCTGCTGTGGCTCGCGGGCGAACTCGTGCGCGAGCAGGGCGACGACGGCGTGCTGCGGTTCCGCACCGCCGGCTGACACCCCTGCGTTCTCCTCATGCGACGGGTTCGTAGCGCCACCCGTCGCGATGCCATTGCATCGTGTGCGTCGGGTCGAGCGCCGCGAGAAACGCGGTGTCGTGCGACGCGACCACGATCGCGCCGGGGAAGCCGGCCAGTGCGGCTTCGATCGCCCGCACCGATTCGAGATCGAGGTGATTGGTCGGCTCGTCGAGCAGCAGCAGTTGCGCGGGCGTGCCGCGCCACAACGCGCACGCGAGCGCGGCCTTCAGCCGTTCGCCGCCGCTCAGCTGCCGCGCCGGCTGCGTTGCGCGCACCGCGTCGAGCTGCAGCAGCGCGAGCCGGCTGCGCAGGTCGCCTTCGGCGAGCGGCGTATCGAGCAGCCCCAGTTGCTCGACGATCGAACGCTCGGGATCGAGCAGCGCGAGCCGCTGGTCGAGATACGCGGCGCTCACGTGCGTCGTGCATACGCCCGAACGCGGCGAAAGCTCGCCCGCGAGCATGCGCAGCAACGTCGATTTGCCGCAGCCGTTCGGGCCGGTCAATGCGATGCGCACGGGGCCGCTCGCCGACCACGTGATCGCGTCGGCATCGCCGGCGATGCGCCACGGCAGTCGCGCGCGTTCGAACGTGAACAGCTGGCGGCGCGCGCTGACCTCGGTGCCCGGCAGCGATACGAGCACGGGCGCATCGGCTTCGACGCGCGCGGCTGCTTCCTGTACCCGTTCGTCGAGTGTCGCCTTGAATTCGTTCTGGTGGCGCCGCACCGTGCCCATGATGCTGCGCGCCGTACCCTTGCGACTCTGTTTTGCCATCGACGACAGGTTGGCTGTCTTCGCGTCGCGCAGCGACGTAGCCGCGTGGCGCTGGATCGTGTCGTGTTCCTGTTCGAGCCTGCGCCTGACGCGTCCGCGTTCGGCACGCGCGTTGTCGAGCGCGGACTGCGCGGCATCCTGTTCCGCGTCACGCTGCGCGCGGTAGAGCGCGTAGTTGCCGCCATACGCGCGCACGCCTTGTGGCGTCAGCTCGACGATGCGCTGCACGCCGGCGAGCAGCGCACGGTCGTGGCTCACGATGACGAGGCCGCCGCGCCAGCCGTCGAGCGCCGCGCGCAGCCACGCGCGGCCGGGCGCGTCGAGGTGGTTGGTCGGTTCGTCGAGCACGAGCAGGCCCGCGCCGGACAGCAGCGCGCCGATCAGCGCGACGCGCGCGAACTGCCCGCCGCTCAGGGCCTGCGCGGGCGTGTCGGGTTGCACGTCGTGCAGGCCGGCTGCGTCGAGCGCGGTGCGCAGCCGCTCCGCGAGATCCCAGCGATCGCCGATCAGGTCGAAGTCGTGCGGTTCCGCGCGGCCGTCGGCGAGACGCTCGAGCGCGCCGAGCGGTGCATCGAGCGCGGCGATCTGCGCGACGGTTCGCGGGCCGGTCGCGACGTCGTCGTCGTGCTGCTGTGCGACGTAGACGACTGGCGTATTCCGGGTGATCGTCCCCGAACTCGGTGCGCAGCGGCCCGCGATCAATTGCGCGAGCTGGCTCTTGCCGATGCCGTTGCGGCCGACGAGGCCGGTCGGCGTGCGATCGATGGAAAGGTCGAGCGAATCGAACAGCGTGAAGCCGTCGTCGAAGCGGAAGGAAACGTGATGAAGCGCGACGAGCGCGCCGGTGGGCGTGGCAGCAGCCATAAGCACCTCCGAAAATGCGTGAAGACCTTCGCGCGCGGCGTGCGTGGCACGGCGGCGAAAACATTTCGGGAAGGCTTAGTTGTTCACTTTGGCTGGCGTCCGGTATGAGGAATAGGCGCGCAGTGTAGCAAGCGCGGCGCGCGGGCCGCAAGCGACGGCCCGACGCACCGTCGCTTGCGCGCCACGCGCGAGGGTCGCGTTACTGCACGGCGACGGACGTGAAGTTCTGCCGTCCGAACGGGCTCACGTGATAGCCGCTCACGTTCGTGCGCGTGAGCGCGGCCGCGGTCGGGTAGCCGAGCGGAATCCACAGTGCCTGGTCGTGGATGATCTTCTGCGCGGCTTCGTACAGCTTCGCGCGCTTGGCCTGGTCGGCGGTCGACTTGCCGTCGGCGATCAGCTTGTCGAGCTGCGTGTCGCAGAAGCGCGCGAAGTTGATGCCCGACTTCACCGCATTGCAGCTGAACAGCGGCGACAGGTAGTTGTCCGGATCGCCGTTGTCGCCGGCCCAGCCCATGAACAGCATGTCATGCTGGCCGAGCTTCGCCTGCTTGATCAGCTCGCCCCATTCGATCACCTTGACCTCGGCCTTCACGCCGATCTTCGCGAGGTCGGCCTGCAGCAGCTCCGCGCCGACCTTCGGGTTCGGGTTCAGCACGCTGCCGGTCGGGCGCGTCCAGATCGTCGTCGAGAAGCCGTTCGGGAAGCCGGCCTGCGCGAGCAACTGCTTCGCCTTCGCGGGATCGTACGCATACGGCGCGACGTCCTTCGCGTAGCTCCACGTATTCGGCGGATACGGGTTGTTCGCGGCCGTCGCGGTGTTGTCGAACACGACCTTCAGGTAGGTCGCGCGGTCGAACGCGAGGTTCAGCGCTTCGCGCACCTTGTCGTTGTCGAGCGGCTTCTTCTGCGTGTTCAGTGCAACGAACGCGGTCATGAACGCGGGCGTCTGCGCGACCTTCAGCGCGCTTTCGCCCTTCGCGGCGAGCACGTCCTGCGGCTTCGGCGACAGCGCGATCTGGCATTCGCCGGCCTTCACCTTCTGCAGGCGCACCGACGGATCGGGCGTGATCGCGTAGATCAGCCGGTCGACCTTCGGCTTCGTGCCCCAATAGGTCGGGTTCACGTCGTAGCGGATCAGCGCGTCCTTCGTGTAGCTCTTCAGCACGAACGGGCCGGTGCCGACCGGCTTCGCATTCAGGTCGGCCTGCTTGCCGGCCTTCAGCAACTGGTCCGCGTATTCGGCCGAGTAGATCGACGCGAAGCCCATCGTCAGGATCGGCACGAACGTCGCGTTCGGCTCGTTCAGCACGAACTTCACGGTGCTGTCGTCGACCTTCGTGACCGACTTCACGAGCTTCACGAGGCCCATCGACTGCGCGTGCGGGAAGCCGCTCGCGCCGGCAACCTTGTGCCACGGGTTCGCATCGTCGAGCATCCGCGAGAACGTGAACACGACGTCGTCCGCGTCGAGCGCGCGGGTCGGCTTGAAATAGTCGGTGGTCTGGAACGCGACGTTCGGGCGCAGGTGGAACGTGTACGTGAGGCCGTCGGCGCTCGCGTCCCATTTGTCGGCGAGCGCGGGCACGACTTTCTTCGCGGCTTCGTCGTACGACACGAGCGTATTGAAGATCACGTCGGCCGAGGCGTTGGTCGTGACGAGCGAGTTGTACTGCACGACGTCGAAGCCGTCCGGGCTCGATTCCGTGCAGACGGTGAGCGGCTTGGCGGCGGCGAGGCCGGGGGCGGCAAGGGCGGCGGCGAGCGTGGCCGCGGCGAACAGCTTGACCTGCATAGGATCTCCCACGTGGCTTGTGTTTTTTGCTGGGTGACGGGATGCGGGCGCGGCCCGGAAGCGGACAGGGCCGGCGCGGCTGGCGAATAGCATACCGTCAAAGCGTGCGACGCGTGAAAAAAGGCGCCTGAACGCGGCGAATTGACCGAAAAACGGCTGCGTTCGCGACGGAACGGGTGTTGGGGCGGCGAGCAGGGCGAAGGAGGCTGCGGGCGGAAGAGCGCTGGGGCCGGGGAGGCGGGACGGCAGCGCGTCGGGGACGGCGCGGGCGTGCGGTGAATCCAAGCGTCGAAGCCGCCAGGCGTCGGTGTGGAGAGACGGAGAGACGGAGAGAAGGCCCGCGAAGCTTCACGCGGGCCGGCGCTCACCGGAGCGTCAGTGCGCCCCGGCCTTCGGCTTGCGTGGCGCCTTCTCGAACAGGCGGTCGTACAGCCAGCGTGGCAGCACGTGCAGCACCTTCGCGACGACGCCCATCTGCCACGGAATCACGCGGAACGCGTGCTGCCGCGCGATCGCCTGGGCCGCACGCGCCGCGAAGCGGTCGGCGTCCATCAGGAACGGCATCCGGTACGGGTTGTGCGCGGTCATCGGCGTGCGGATGTAGCCGGGCGCGATCGTCACGACGCCGACGCCGGCCGGCCGCAGCTCGACGCGCAGCGCCTCGAGGTATTTGATCGCGGCCGATTTCGACGCGCTGTATGCACCGGAACCGGGCAACCCGCGCACGCCGGCCACGCTCGCGACACCGACCAGCGTGCCGTGGCGCGTGGCCGTCATCGGGCCGACGAACGGCTCGAACGTCGCGACCATCCCGTAGTAATTGATGTCCATCACGTCGCGGAACGTCGCGAGATCGCCCTGGCCCGTGACGGCGCCCTGGCTGATGCCTGCGTTCGCGATCACGACGTCGGGGCAGCCGTGCGTCGCGATGAACGACGTGGCGGCCGCCGCGAGCGCATCGGCGTCGCGCACGTCGGCGGAATAGACGGAGATGGATAGCGTCGGGAAGCGCCGCGCGAACGCATCGAGGGCATCGGTGCGGCGCGCGACGAGTGCGAGCGTGGCGCCCTGGCGGGCGTATTCCTCGGCCATCGCGAGGCCGAGGCCGCTCGATGCGCCGGTGATGAAGACCTTCAGCGGAGTAGTCATGCCGGCGCGCGGGCGGGGATCAGAGCTTCTTGTCCTGAACCTGCTTCACGAGGAAGTCGAGCACCTGGGCGGTACCCGGGATGCTGTTCGTGTAAGCGGGGCCCGTCTTGTACTTGCCCTGGATGACGACCGTCGGTACGCCGTCGATCGCGTAGTCCTTCAGCAGCTTGGCCGACTGGTTCACTTCGCCCTGCACGCTGAACGAGTTGTACGCGTCCGTGAACTTCTTCTTGTCGACGCCTTGCGTGGCCAGGAAGTCGGCCTGCGCCTGCGGCGTCAGCAGGTAGTTCTTCTGCTTGTGGATCGCGTTGAAGATCGCCGGCGTGACCTTCTCGGAGATGCCGAGCGCGGACACCGCGTAGAACAGCTTCGAGTGCGGGACGAAATCGTCACGGAATGCGACCGGGACACGCTTGAAGTCGATGTTGTTGCCTTGCTTCTTCACCCAGGCCTCGATCGTCGGCTCGAATTCGTAGCAGTGCGGGCAGCCGTACCAGAAGAACTCGATCACCTCGACCTTGCCGGCCGGTGCGGACACCGGCTGCGGCGACTTCATCACCTCGAAGTCCTTGCCGGCGACCGGCGCGGCGGGCGAAGCCTGCGCGAGGCCGGCGGCCAGGCCCAGGGAAAGAAGGAGCGTGCTAAGCAGTTTTTTCATGTTGTGAACGTCGAATCAGTTGCTCGGGTTACGGGACGTAACGGGTTCTGAGTGGGCTCGGCCGGTTGCTTACTGCTTCGTGAAACGGATCACCGCCGTGTCGACACCTGCATCGGACAGGCGCTGGCGGGCCGAGTTCATATCCTCGAACTTCGAGAACGGGCCGACGCGCACGCGGAAATACGTCACGCCGCTGACATCGCGCTTCGACACCTT
This sequence comes from Burkholderia sp. Ap-955, assembly GCF_011753045.1. NCBI lineage: Bacteria > Pseudomonadati > Pseudomonadota > Betaproteobacteria > Burkholderiales > Burkholderiaceae > Burkholderia > Burkholderia sp. Ap-955. The sequence goes on along the minus strand of NZ_VWWH01000049.1, from coordinate 9,753 downwards.
CGACTCGAAGCCCTGGAAGCCGAGGCGCGCGCGCTGCTGCTCGGCGTCGCCTTCCGTCTTGTACGCGCCCACCTGCAGGAAGTAGCCGGTATTCGCGTCGTTCGCGGTCGGCGGCTTCGCTGCCGCGGCGGCCGTGGCCGACGAGTTCGGCTTCGGCGTGTTCGCGGCCAGTTGCTGCTGTTGCTGCTTTTGCGCGGCGGCTTGCTGCGCCTGCTTCTGCGCGGCGAAGCGGGCGAGGTCGTCCTCGCCACCTTGCTGCTGCTGCTGCGCTTGCTGCGTCTTCTTCGGCGGCGGCGTGGTGTCGGCCGGCTTCGGCGCGACGGCGACGCCGTTACTCGACGACGTATTGTTCGACGCGGTCGTGTTGTTCGAGCTGCCGGCGTTGTTCGAGCCGCTCGACCCGTTGGCCTGCGGCGGCACTTCGACGATCTGCGGTTCGGGCAGCAGGCCGCCCTGGGTCTGGTTCGCGGCCTGGCCGGGCGCGGTGTTCGGCGGTGCGGGCTGCGCGGCCTGCGGCACCGGCTGGCCCGGCGTCTTGCCCTGCAGCGCGCGGTTCGGATCGAACTGCTGCGGCTGGCTCGCGCCGTTGTCGGCCGGCGGCGGCGCGACCTTCGATACGAACGGCGACGGGGAACGCGTGATGTAGAGCGCCACCACCACGGCGATCGCGAGGCCGACGATCAGGCCCAGCACGATTCCAAGAAATGTCCCTCCGGCTTGTTTCGATTGCTTCGAAGTTCGGCGTGGTTGTGCCATTGCTTGAGTCACCTGCAAAAAGAATCGTGAAAAGGCTGCGGTGGGCACCCGACGGCGGGCATCCGACGGCGGGCATCCGACGGCGGGCGCTCCAGCCGCAGCCATTCGCTGCCCGGTTCGGGCCGCTTGCTGCCTTACATCTTGGCGGGCGCGGACACGCCGAGCACCGCCAGACCATTCTCGAGCACCTGCCGCGTCGCGGCGAGGAGTGCGGCGCGCGCATTGCGCGGCGCTTCGTCGTCGACCAGCACGCGCTCCGCATTGTAGAACGAGTGGAATTCGCCAGCGAGGTCGCGCAGGTAGAACGCAACGGCGTGCGGTGCCAGTTCGTTGGCCGCGTGCGTGAGCATGTCCGGGTACTCGGCCAGCTTCTGCATCAGCGACGCCGCTTGCGCGCTCGTCAGCTGCGACAGGTCGGCGCCCGGCAGTTGCGCGACGTCGACGTTGTAGCGCGATTTCAGCTCGTTGAGCACCGAGCAGATCCGCGCGTGCGCGTACTGGACGTAGTAGACCGGGTTTTCGTCGTTCTGTTTCAGCGCGAGGTCGATGTCGAACACGAACTCGGTATCGGCCTTGCGCGAGATCAGGAAGAACCGCACCGCGTCACGGCCGCGCGTGATGGTCGCTTCGTCGATCAGGTCGGGCGCCGCTTCCTGGCCTGCCGCCGCGCCACCCGACCATTCGATCAGGTCGCGCACCGTCACGTAGCTGCCCGCGCGCTTCGAGATCTTCACTTCCTGGCCGTCGCGCATCACGGTGACCATCTTGTGCAGCACGTAGTCGGGGTAGCCCTTCGGGATCCCGATGTGCAGGCCCTGCAGGCCGGCGCGCACGCGCGCGATCGTGCCGTGGTGGTCCGAACCCTGGATGTTGATCACCTTCGTGAAGCCGCGCTCCCACTTCGTCACGTGGTACGCGACGTCCGGCACGAAGTACGTGTACGTGCCGTCCGACTTGCGCATCACGCGATCCTTGTCGTCGCCTTCGTCGGTCGTGCGCAGCCACAGCGCGCCGTCCTGCTCGTAGGTCATGCCGGCCTTGATCAGCGCGTCGACCGTCTTCTCGACACGGCCTTCGCTGTACAGCGACGACTCGAGGTAGTACTGGTCGAACTTCACGCCGAATGCCTGCAGGTCCATGTCCTGCTCGCGACGCAGGTACGTGACCGCGAACTTGCGGATCGCGTCGAGATCCTCGACGTCGCCCGTGCCCTTGACCGGCTCGCCGTCCGACGCGGCGACCGTTTCGCCGTTCAGGAAGTCGCGTGCGATGTCGGCGATGTATTCGCCGTTGTACGCGGCTTCCGGCCAGCCCGCGTCGCCCGGCTTCAGGCCGCGTGCGCGCGCCTGCGTCGAGATCGCGAGGTTGCCGATCTGCACGCCCGCGTCGTTGTAGTAGAACTCGCGGTGCACGGCGTAGCCCTGGCTCGCGATCACGTTCGCGAGCACGTCGCCGAGCGCGGCCTGGCGGCCGTGGCCGACGTGCAGCGGGCCGGTCGGGTTCGCCGACACGAATTCGAGCAACACTTGTTTGCCTTTCTCGCGATCCGACGTGCCGAACGCGCGGCCCTGGTCGAATACGGCGGCGATCACCGCCTGCTTCGCGGCGGCCGACAGGCGCAGGTTGATGAAGCCGGGGCCGGCGATCTCGGCGGCTTCGACGAGGCCTTGCGCGCCCGGCTGGGCGGTGAGGGCGGCGACGATCTGCTCGGCGAGCTGGCGCGGGTTCGTGCCGAGCGGCTTCGCGAGCTGCATTGCGACGTTGCACGCGACGTCGCCGTGCGCGGCGACCTTCGGGCGCTCCAGCGTGATGACGGGGGCGACGGATGCCGCGTCGGCGCCTTTCAGCGCGTGTGCGACCTGCTTGACGCTATCCGCGAGCAGGGCTTCGAGGGTCTGTTTGTGTGCTGGCAGCATGCTGGTAGAAGGCTTCGTTGGTGGCGGCCGGAAACGCCGGTCCGCCGGCGCGCTTTTTAAGCGCGCGTTTCAGGGATCGCAGAATTTTAACAGGTGCTAATATGCCGCTCAGGCGGCCCGCGTCCGCGAGGCCGGACGCCGGTCTGCCGGCGTTCCCCAACCGCGCCGCGCAGGCACAACAAGATGAAAAGGGAATTGTCATGATTACGTTCAAGAGCAAGGCGGCACAGGATCTCGACGTGCTGAAGGATTTCGCCGTGTATGTGCTGGGTCTCGTCGGCAAGCAGCTGGGCGAGCGCGGTGTGATTACGCACGACGAGCTGGACCACGCGATCGCCAAGCTGGAAGGCGCGGTCGCGCAGGCGAAGCAGGAGCGCGCCGAGCACGCCGGCCATTTCCACGAGGACGAAGCCGACCACGCGCACCACGAAGTGCCGGCGAGCCTGGCACAGCGCGTTGCGCCGTTCCTCACGATGCTGCGCGAAGCGAAGGCCGGTCAGGCCGACGTGCACTGGGGCTTCTGAGCTTCGTTGCCTGGCGGATCGAACGGTTCGCCGGACAGCAAAAGGCCCGCGTTCGAGCGGGCTTTTTCATTTGTCTGATTAAATTCGCGCCGACCGGACGGCGGCCACGAAATCGGGGTGGGAGCGCGGCGCCTGCCTTGACCGAAAAGTGAAATTCCTTATAATTCAATGCAAGACTATGTGAAAGCGGGTGCGAAAACATAGCGCCGCCCGAGCAATCGGGTCCCACCTGGAGTGGGTATTTCGTCGAAAGACGGAAAGAGAGTCCCGCATGCGACGGCTGCCGAAAGGCGGCCGTTGGTTTTTCTACGCCCGGATCTTGCGGCCTTCCAGGCTTGCGCGCAGCAACGTGCGCAACGCGACTTTCCGGGCTTCCCGCTGGCGCCGGTTCAGGCCGCCATCCAGCATGTAGGCCGACTGCACGCGCAGGATGAGCCGGCGTTTCCTGATCCTGTCCTTCGCAACCTCGAAGAACACGGCATACACGCGGTGCGTGCCGTCCGATGCGACCGCTTCCACCGTGACGAAATTGGGTTGCCGTTCATCCGCGACGACGATCCGGCGCGTCGCCAGCCCGACGATCACGCCGCGCAGCAGCTGCCGTGACGCGCGATACCGGTCCGCACAGAGCACGCGTGTCTCGCGGCCGTCGTCGTAGATCTCGTCGTCCGGAATGGCGTCGCGGGTGCGTCCGTCCCATTTGAAGCTGCGTGTGAAGCAGTGACAGGAGAACAGGACCAGAACCGTCACGTCGAAGCCGGTTTCCAGATCGCAGGTGAATGTCAACGGACGCAGATGGCTCAGATCCCAGCGCTCGCCGCGGTAGATCGTCGGCGGGAACGGACTCGCGCTGTCCACTGGCGTTTCGGTGATCCGGATCTCGAAGGTCGACATGGCGGGAATGATTTAGGGAGAAGGGCGTGTCATGTCGCCCGCGCGCGTTGGCCGAAAGCTCGGCGTTGCACGGACTTCGATCTCGATTATTGAGATTAGGTATCCTGATGAATCATGCCGTTGTGCGACGCGCCCCTGGATCGGGGCGCGTGGCGATGGAAGCGGCGCGTTGCCGCAGTCGACGCGGTTACAGCTGAGGCGCGAGCGCGCGGCGCGCGTCGTCGAGCGACAGCGCCATGCGCTGCGCATAGTCCTCGAGCTGATCCTGCCCGATTTTGCCGACCGAGAAATACGTGCTGTCCGGATGCGCGAGATAGAAGCCCGACACGCTCGCGGCCGGCAGCATCGCCAGCGAGTCGGTCACGCTCATGCCGATCTCGTCCGCGCGCAGCACGTCGAACATGTCGCGCTTCACCAGGTGGTCGGGGCAGGCCGGATAGCCGGGCGCCGGGCGGATGCCCGCGTACTTTTCCGCGATCAGCGCATCGTTGTCGAGCGTCTCGCCGCTCGCGTAGCCCCACAGCTCGCGCCGCACGCGCGCGTGCATCGCTTCCGCGAAAGCTTCCGCGAAGCGGTCGGCGAGCGCCTTCAGCATGATCGCGCTGTAGTCGTCGTGGTCGGCTTCGAACTGCTTTTCCTTCGCGTCGACGCCGAGGCCGGCCGTCACCGCGAACATCCCGATGTAGTCGGCGACGCCCGATTCCTTCGGCGCGATGAAGTCGGCGAGCGAGCGGTTCGGCCGCATCACGCCGTCGACCACCGGACGCACGCTTTGCTGGCGCAGGTTGCGCCACGTGAGCAGCACTTCCGAGCGCGACTCGTCGCTGTAGATTTCGATGTCGTCGTCGTTGACGGTGTTCGCCGGCAACAGCGAGATCACGCCGCTCGCGGTCAGCCAGCGGCCCTGGATCAGGCGCGCGAGCATCGATTTCGCGTCGGAGAACACGCGTCGCGCCGATTCGCCGACGATCTCGTCGTTCAGGATCGCCGGGTACGGGCCCGCGAGATCCCAGGTCTGGAAGAACGGGCCCCAGTCGATGTACTGCGCGAGCTCGTTCAGGTCGTAGTTCTTGAACACGCGGCGGCCGATGAACTTCGGCTTCACCGGCTGGTAGCCCGCCCAGTCGACCTTGGTCTTGTTCGCGCGCGCCTCGGCGAGAGTGACCATCGGCTGCGCCTTGCGGTTCGCATGCTGGTCGCGGATGCGTTCGTAGTCGGACTTCAGCTCGTCGAGGTACTTCGTCGCGCCTTCGTCGGACAGCAGGCTGGACGCGACCGACACCGAGCGCGACGCGTCCGGCACGTAGACCACCGGGCCTTCGTAGTGCGGCGCGATCTTCACGGCCGTGTGCACGCGCGAGGTCGTCGCGCCGCCGATCAGCAGCGGGATCTTCTTCACGCGGAAGTAGTCGTCGCGCTGCATTTCGGACGCGACGTACGCCATTTCCTCGAGGCTCGGCGTGATGAGGCCCGACAGCCCGATGATGTCCGCGCCCTCGACCTTCGCCTTCGCGAGGATCTCGTTGCACGGGACCATCACGCCCATGTTGACGACTTCGAAGTTGTTGCACTGGAGCACGACCGACACGATGTTCTTGCCGATGTCGTGCACGTCGCCCTTCACGGTCGCGATGACGATCTTGCCCTTCGCGCGCACGTCGCCGCCCGCTTCCGCGAGCAGGCGCTTTTCTTCCTCGATGAACGGGATCAGGTGCGCGACCGCCTGCTTCATCACGCGCGCCGATTTCACGACCTGCGGCAGGAACATCTTGCCCTGGCCGAACAGGTCGCCGACGATGTTCATCCCGTCCATCAGCGGCCCTTCGATCACGTTGATCGGGCGGCCGCCGGCCGCGGCGATCTTCGCGCGCACTTCTTCGGTATCCTCGACGATGAAGTTCGTGATGCCGTGCACCAGCGCATGCGAGAGCCGTTTCTCGACCGGCTGGTTGCGCCACTCGAGGTTCTCTTCCTTCTTCGCGCCCCCCGCCTTGAACTTGTCGGCGATCTCGAGCAGGCGGTCGGTCGAATCGTCGCGGCGGTTCAGGATCACGTCCTCGACACGCTCGCGCAGCTCCGCGTCGAGATCGGCGTACACGCCGAGCTGGCCCGCGTTGACGATGCCCATGTCCATCCCCGCCTGGATCGCGTGGTACAGGAACACGGTGTGGATCGCCTCGCGCACCGGGTCGTTGCCGCGGAACGAGAACGACACGTTCGACACGCCGCCGCTCACCTTCGCGTACGGCAGGTTCTGCTTGATCCAGCGGGTCGCCTCGATGAAGTCGACCGCGTAGTTGTTGTGCTCCTCGATGCCGGTCGCGACCGCGAAGATGTTCGGGTCGAAGATGATGTCTTCCGGCGGGAAGCCGACTTCGTTCACGAGGAAGTCATACGAGCGCTTGCAGATCTCGGTCTTGCGCGCGAACGTATCGGCCTGGCCTTGCTCGTCGAATGCCATCACCACGGCCGCCGCGCCGTAGCGGCGGATCAGGTGCGCGTGGTGGCGGAACGCGTCCTCGCCTTCCTTCAGCGAGATCGAGTTGACGATCGCCTTGCCCTGCACGCACTTCAGGCCCGCCTCGATCACTTCCCACTTCGACGAGTCGATCATGATCGGCACGCGCGCGATGTCCGGCTCCGATGCGATCAGGTTCAGGAAGCGCACCATCGCCGCCTTCGAATCGAGCATCGCCTCGTCCATGTTGATGTCGATCACCTGCGCGCCGTTCTCGACCTGCTGGCGCGCGACCGCGAGCGCCTCGTCGAACTGGCCGTTGAGGATCATCCGTGCGAACGCCTTCGAGCCGGTGACGTTGGTGCGTTCACCGACGTTGATGAAGAGCGTCCCGGGCGTGACGTTGAACGGCTCGAGGCCGGCAAGGCGCATCATGTGATCGGTCATGGCGGTGCGAATTCTGGTGATGAAGGACGTGGGGCGGTCGGGTCAGGCGTTGTCGCTGTACTGGTTCGGCCAGCGGCGCGGCTTCACGTCGGCGAGCGCCTTCGCGATCTCGGCGATGTGTTCGGGCGTCGTGCCGCAGCAGCCGCCCGCGAGGTTCACGAGCCCGGCTTGCGCGAATTCCTTCAGGAGGCCCGACGTGACGTCCGGCGTCTCGTCGAAGCCCGTCTCGGCCATCGGGTTCGGCAGGCCCGCGTTCGGGTAGCACGACACGTACGTGTCGCACAGCTTCGCGAGCTCGGCGATGTACGGGCGCATGAGCGCCGCGCCGAGCGCGCAGTTCAGGCCGAACGTGAGCGGCTTCGCATGACGCAGCGAATTCCAGAACGCCTCGACCGTCTGGCCCGACAGGATCCGGCCCGACGCATCGGTGACGGTGCCCGAGATCATGATCGGCAGGCGCTCGCCGGTGTCCTCGAACAGCTCGTCGAGCGCGAACAGCGCGGCCTTTGCGTTCAGCGTGTCGAAGATCGTCTCGACGAGGAACAGGTCGACGCCGCCGTCGAGCAGCGCCTTCGCCTGCTGGTAGTACGACGCGCGCAGCTCGTCGAACGTGACGTTGCGCGCGCCCGGATCGTTGACGTCCGGCGAGATGCTGGCCGTCTTCGGCGTCGGCCCGATCGCGCCCGCGACGAAGCGCGGCTTGTCGGGCGTCGCGTATTTCTCGGCCGCTTCGCGCGCGAGCTTCGCCGATTCGATGTTCATCTCGACGACGAGATCTTCCATTTCGTAGTCGGACTGCGCGACGGTCGTCGCGCCGAACGTGTTGGTCTCGACGATGTCGGCGCCGGCCGCGAAGTACTGGTCGTGGATCTCGCGGATGATCTGCGGCTGCGTGATCGACAGCAGTTCGTTGTTGCCCTTGATGTCGCGCGGGAAATCCTTGAAGCGCTCGCCGCGATACGCGGCTTCGTCGAGCTTGTAGCGCTGGATCATCGTGCCCATCGCGCCGTCGAGGATCAGGATGCGCGATTTGAGCAGCGCAGGCAGTGCGGCGCCGCGCGTGTAGGGCGCGTCGAGCGGGACGGAAGCGGCGAGAGGAGTCGCAGACATGGGCGAAAGACCGGCGAAGACGGGAAAACCGTCATTGTAGCCGGTGCGCATGGGCGCCGCCCGGCCTTGCGCCGCGCCGGCCGGGCCGCCAAATGAAAAACCCCCGCCGGCGAACCGGGCGGGGGCATGATCGGAGTGCTCGCGGCGCCGCGTCGATGCGCGGCGAATGGCCCGGGCGCACGAGGCGCCGGGCCGCGGTCGTCAGTGCAGCACGACGGGCATCATCATCAGGCTGTCGAATTGTCCGAGGAATTCGTCGACTTCATCGAGCGACGGTTCATCCTCGATCAACTGCTTCACGTGCGCGCGGAATCGTTCGGCAAGTTCGCCGTCGATGAAGATTTCGCGCTGCGCGTTCTTGTCGACGATTTCATATCCGCCGGCATTCATCAGGTGGTGGCCGGCCTGCGGCGCGAATTCGACGACGCAGTAGTTGGGGCTGTTGTAGATCATTTGCATGGCGGCACTCCTCTTCGCAGTGGCATCTGGCCTTGTTGTCCCCTAGGTGGGGCGAGCCTTGCCGGTTTCAAGGGGCTTGCGCTGCACACCCCGTTCCCGTCTGCATGGGGTGTATCGGTTAGAAGCCGATGTCTATGAAACGTTTCCCATTGTCTGCCGGTGGACGGAAATAGTTGTTAAAGAGTGTCATCGGCCATTTCACGGAAATCTGTAATCGGTCGAAATTGCCGAATCGCGTGCATTCGCGCGCGAGTTCACTGTGTGACAGGCGATGTGACAGGCGAGGGCGCGGGCGGTGCAGCCGGTTGTGCCGGCGGTTGCACGGTGGCCGGCGGCGCGGGTTGTGCCGGTTCCGCGGCGGGAGCGGCCGATGCGTCGGGCGTCGGTGCACCGGCGGGCGCATGCGTTGCGCCGCTTGCCGGTGCTTCGTCGGACGGCACGCCCGGCGCCGCGAGCCGGCCATGCCACAACAGCTCGATCTGCGCGCCGTTCGGTTCGGTCTGCACGAGCCGCGCGGGCAGCCAGCCGAGCGACGGTGCGAGCCACATGTCGATGCGGCGCGTGTCGCCGTCGCGCCGCGGCAGGCGCATGAAGTGCCGCGCCCCGATGATGCCGGCCTGCGTCTGCACCTGCTCGTCGCCGATCACGGTGATCGGCCAGGTTTCGCCGCTGTTGTTGTCGATCACGAAGAACTGCTGCGTGACGCCCGGCTTGTACGCGGACGGATTGCCGCGCACGAGCCCCGACAGCTGCATCAGCATGCTGAAGCGGTCCTGCACGCCGTCGGACAGCGGCGCGTTGTTCGGCGTGCGCGTGAACACGACCTGCCGGATCTCGCGGTTGAAGATCGCGATGTCTTCCGGCCGCTTGCCGCGCTTCTCGACATAGCGGTCGGGTGCGACGCCGAACGCGTCGATGCGGCCTTCGCTGCGATAGGTGAACGGGCCGACGAACGGCACGGGCATCGCCACCGACAGGTCGTAGGTGTGCCCGTCGGTGCGCCAGTGGATCGTGCCGATCATGTTCTGCATGCCGTTGTAGAACGTGTCGTACTGGAGATCGCCGGACGGCGGCGCGATGAACTTCACACCGTTCGTCGCGGGGCCCGGCGTCGCGGCGCTGGCGGCGCCGGCGGCCGACGCGGCATGTGCGCCCGATGCGGCCGGCACGCCACTTGCCGCGGACGCGG
>NZ_VWWH01000048.1:0-54024 GCF_011753045.1 Burkholderia sp. Ap-955 | reverse complement strand
GGGCGCGCGAAGCCGTGCGCGGGTTCGACGCGACCGTCGACGTGCTGTTCGACGGCCGCAAGGCGTCGATCGCGAGCGTCGTCGGCCTGCTCGGCCTCGGCGCCGGCGAAGGCGCGACGGTCGAACTGGTCGGCCGTGGCGCGCACGCGCAGCAGGCCGTCGATGCGGTCGAGCACGAGCTGCTGCGCGAAGCGCACGGCGAAGTCGAGGAGCAACCGGCGCGGCTGAGGTCGCCCGCGCCGCAGACGGTCGCGCGCAACGTCGGTGCCCCCATCGACCCCAACACGCTTGCGGGCGTATGCGCGGCGCCCGGCATCGCGGTCGGCACGCTGGTGCGTCTCGACGATGCGGAAATCGTGCCGCCCGAGCAGGCCGCCGGCACGCCGGCCACGGAAAGCCGCCAGCTCGACCAGGCACTGAAGGCCGTCGACGCCGAACTCGACGAAACGGTGCGCAACGCATCGGCGCGCGGCGCGGTCGGCGAAGCGGGCATCTTCGCGGTGCACCGCGTGCTGCTGGAAGACCCGACGCTGATCGACGCGGCGCGCGACCTGATCAGCCTCGGCAAGAGCGCGGGCTTCGCCTGGCGCGCGACGATCCGCACGCAGATCGACACGCTGTCGAAGCTCGACGATGCACTGCTCGCCGAACGCGCGGCCGACCTGCGCGACATCGAGAAGCGCGTGCTGCGTGCGCTCGGCCATACGAACGGTGCCGCGCGTGCACTGCCCGATGAAGCGGTGCTCGCGGCCGAGGAATTCACGCCGTCCGACCTGTCGTCGCTCGATCGCCAGCGCGTGACCGCGCTCGTGATGGCGCGCGGCGGCGCGACGTCGCACGCGGCGATCATCGCGCGGCAGCTCGGCATTCCGGCGCTGGTCGCGGTCGGCGATGCGCTGTACGCGATTCCGGACGGCACGCAGGTCGTCGTCGATGCGAGCGCGGGCCGGCTCGAACACGCCCCGACCGCGCTCGACGTCGAGCGCGCGCGGCACGAACGCCAGCGCCTGGACGGCGTGCGCGAGGCGAACCGGCAACTGGCCGGCGAGGCGGCCGCGACGGTCGACGGTCGCGCGATCGAGGTGGCCGCGAACATCGCGACGCTCGACGATGCGAACACCGCGGTCGACAACGGCGCCGACGCGGTCGGCCTGCTGCGCACCGAGCTGATGTTCATCCATCGCCAGGCCGCGCCGACGGTCGTCGAACACCAGCAGAGCTACCAGTCGATCGTCGACGCATTGCAGGGCCGCACGGCGATCATCCGCACGCTCGACGTCGGCGCCGACAAGGAAGTCGACTACCTGACGCTGCCGCCCGAACCGAACCCGGCGCTCGGGCTGCGCGGCATCCGTCTCGCGCAGGTGCGCCCCGATCTGCTCGACGATCAGCTGCAGGGCCTGCTCGCAGTGAAGCCGTTCGGCGCGGTGCGCATCCTGCTGCCGATGGTGACCGACGCGGGCGAGCTCGTGCGGCTGAAAAAGCGCATCGACGAATTCGCGCGCGCGCAGGGCCGCACCGAACCGATCGAGGTCGGCGTGATGATCGAGGTGCCGTCGGCCGCGCTGCTGGCCGACCAGCTTGCGCAGCACGCGGATTTCCTGTCGATCGGCACGAACGACCTGACGCAGTACACGCTCGCGATGGACCGCTGCCAGGCCGACCTGGCAGCGCAATCCGACGGCCTGCATCCGGCGGTGCTGCGCCTGATCGACATCGCGGTGCGCGGCGCCGCGAAGCACGGCAAGTGGGTGGGCGTGTGCGGCGCACTCGGCGGCGATCCGCTTGCGGTGCCGGTCCTGGTGGGCCTCGGCGTGACCGAGCTGTCGGTCGACCCCGTATCGGTGCCGGGCATCAAGGCGCGTGTGCGCCGTCTCGATTACCAGTTGTGCCGTCAGCGCGCGCAGGATCTGCTCGCGCTCGATTCGGCACAGGCGGTAAGGGCAGCAAGCCGCGAGGTCTGGCCGCTCGACTGAGCGTCGACGGCAGGTTCGCGACCGGTTTCAAGACGAAAGCAATTAGGTCAACGACGATTAACGACGAGACAAGGATTGGAGGACTGAATGAACGGGAATCCGTTTCTGAAAATACAGGGTCTAGGCCGGGCGCTGATGCTGCCGATCGCGGTATTGCCGGTCGCCGGCATCCTGCTGCGACTCGGCCAGCCGGACGTGTTCAACATCAAGATGATCGCCGACGCCGGCGGTGCGATCTTCGACAACCTGCCGCTGCTGTTCGCGATCGGCGTGGCGGTCGGTTTCGCGAAGGACAACAACGGCGTGGCTGCGCTCGCGGGCGCGATCGGCTACCTGATCGAAACCGCGATCATGAAGGACATCGATCCCAAGCTGAACATGGGCGTGCTGTCCGGGATCATCGCGGGTGTGGTCGCGGGCCTGCTGTACAACCGCTATAAGGACATCAAGCTGCCGGACTACCTCGCGTTCTTCGGCGGCAAACGGTTCGTGCCGATCATCACGGGCCTGGTCTGCGTGATACTCGGCATCGCGTTCGGGTACGTATGGCAGCCGGTCCAGCATCTGATCGACGCGGCCGGCCAGTGGCTGACGACGGCGGGCGCGATCGGTGCGTTCGTGTTCGGCTTCCTGAACCGCCTGCTGCTCGTCACGGGCCTGCATCACATCATCAACTCGCTCGCATGGTTCGTGTTCGGCAACTTCACGCCGCCCGCCGGCGGCGAGATCGTGCACGGCGACCTGCACCGCTTCTTCGCGGGCGACCCGACCGCGGGCACCTTCATGGCCGGCTTCTTCCCGATCATGATGTTCGGCCTGCCGGCCGCGTGCCTCGCGATGCTGCACGAAGCGCCGAAGGAACGCCGCGCGATGGTCGGCGGCCTGCTGTTCTCGATGGCGCTCACGTCGTTCCTGACCGGCGTGACCGAGCCGATCGAATTCAGCTTCATGTTCCTCGCACCGGTGCTGTACGTGATCCACGCGGTGCTGACGGGGCTGTCGCTCGCGATCTGCCAGATCCTCGGCGTGAAGCTCGGCTTCACGTTCTCGGCCGGCGCGATCGACTACGTGCTGAACTACGGGCTGTCGACGAAGGGCTGGATCGCGATTCCGCTCGGCATCGCGTACGGCGCCGCGTACTACGGGCTGTTCCGCTTCTTCATCCGCAAGTTCAACATGGCCACGCCGGGCCGTGAGCCGGCATCGGCCGACGCGGCCGCGGAATCGTACGCATCGGGCGGCTTCGTCGCGCCGGCTGCAGGTGCTGCCGCGACGGCTGCGGCGCCGCGTGCGCAACGCTACATCGCCGCACTCGGCGGGGCAGGCAACCTGTCGGTCGTCGACGCGTGCACGACGCGCCTGCGCCTGACCGTCGTCGATCCGGAGAAGGTGTCGGAGCCGGAACTGAAGTCGATCGGCGCGCGCGGCGTGCTCAAGCGCGGCGGCAACAGTGTGCAGGTGATCATCGGGCCCGAGGCCGACATCATCGCCGACGAGATGCGTGCCGCCATCGGCAGCGGCGCGGCAGGCGCAGCATCGACGGCGACGGCCGCCGCGGCACAGCCCGTCACGGGCGCGGCCGCCGGCCCGCTCGATCCGGAGCCGACGCGCTGGCTCGCGGTGTTCGGCGGTGCGACCAACGTCGTGTCGCTCGACGCGGTCGCGACCACGCGCCTGCGTGTGGTCGTGCGCGATCCGTCGGCGGTCGATCGCGATCGTCTCGGTGCGCTCGACGTCGCGTGGGTGTCGCTCGACACGTTCCACATCGTCTGCGGCAACGCGGCGGCACGCTATGCCGAACAGCTCGGCGCGCGCCTGCCGCCGTCGGGCAGCGGGGCGGCCGCACAACCGGCCTGATGCTGATGCGATGAAGCCGATCCGATCCGCGCTGCGGTTTCGGGCTGGCCGGCAAAACGAAAACGGCTTGCGATGCGTCGCAAGCCGTTTTTCTTGGGTGCGGGCGATGGCGCGATGCGTTCGCCTGCGTCGCGCCGTCGCTCAGCCCTGCAACCGCTCAGCCGGTCACGGATTCGTCAGCGTGAAGGTCGGCTTCCGGTAGCCGACGCCGGCCCGGTCGAGCTTCGGCAATTCGCGTTGCGTGAGCAGCGTCGCGAAGCCGGCCCAGTCGCGCTGCAGCGCGGCGATGTCGACGTGATGCGTGTCGCCGCGCCTGAAGCGCACGCCGGCCGCATACGGCAACTCCCAGTCGGCCCGGTGCCATGCGCGCTCGGCGAGCGCGAGCAGCCGCGGGTAGGCCATGTATTCGAGGAAGGTGTCGTTGCGCATCACCTCGCCCCACGCCTGGCCCTGCATGCCTTCGATGCGCGGCGCGGGGCCCGTGCCTGTCACCTCGAACGGGTTGCCGTCACGGTCGCCCATCACCTCGGCGTTCTGCGGCAGGTTCTCCGGCGCGAACGAAAACACCTTGTACTCGTCGGTCGCGTGCGAGCCCCAGTAGTAGCCGCGCTCGCGCGGATTGAGCGTGTACGGGAAGTCGAAGTACAGGTAGTCGGGCAGCGCGAGCACCGTCTGGTAGCCCTTGCCGCTCAGGTCGCGCGCGCTGTCCGATGCGCCCCAGAAGATCGTGTCCCACAGCGACACCATCACGTGGCGCGTGCTGAAGTCCTGCGGCCCGTTCGCATGCTTGATGCCGTCCTGCCACGCGGCCATCGTGTCGATCCCGTTCGCGCTGACCGCTGCACTCACCTGTTGCGCGAAACGCGTCGGCAGCTCGTCGATCGACTTGATCTCGCCACGCTGGAGCAGCGCCGTGCACGCGGGCGAACGCGCCCACGGCTTGTCCTGCGCGGCGAGGTCGATGCGCCCCTTGTTCGGATCGGTGCCGTTCAGCGGCTGGAAGCCCCCGCCGAGGAAGATGTTCTTCGCCTCGTCACCGCCGTAGTGCCAGATGTGCAGCGGCGCCTGCGCGTCCGCATGCATCGCCGCGATCTCGCGGATCACCTTCGACGCGAAATTGAGCGCGCCCGGCACGCACGGGTTCAGGTCGCTGCGCCGGTCGTAGAACTGCACCGTCGTCAGGTTCGACGTGTCCTGCGGATCGAGCAGCCGGTACGCGTTCGCTTCCTGCTCGCGGCCGGCCGCATGCAGCCGCTTGTAACGTGCCTCCATCGTCACGACGGCGGCGCGCGCATGCGCGGGCATGTCGATCTCGGGGATGATCTCGACGAAATGCGCGGCCGCGTAGCGCACCAGCGACACGTAATCGTCACGCGTCAGGTAGCCGCCGCCCGAGCGGTTGTCCGGGCCGGAGCCGAGCTGCGGCAGCAGGCAGCGCGTCTCGCTCGGATCGTGGCAGCGGCGCGAGCCGATCTCGGTCAGTTCGGGCAGGCCGGGAATCTCGATGCGCCAGCCCTCGTCGTCGGACAGATGCAGGTGCAGGCGATTGAGCTTGTACGCGCTCATCTGGTCGATCAGGCGGCGCAGCGTCGCCGGATGCTTGAAGTTGCGCGCGAGATCGACGTGCATCCCGCGATGCGTGAAGCGCGGCGCATCCTCGACGAGCATCGCCGGGATCGGGCCGCCGCCAACGGGCGCGAGCGAGTACAGCGTCTGCACACCGTAGTAGAGGCCGGCGCGATCGTACGCCTCGATGAACGCACCGCGCGGCCCGATCGCGAGCCGGTAACCGCCCGGCGTCGCGATGTCGGCCGGCAGTCGGCGCGGCGCAACCACACCCCATACCGGCACGCGTGCGCCGTCGAGCCCGAGTGTGCTTGCGCGTTCGCGCAGTGCCGCGACCTGCGCGTCGGGCAGGTTCGGCAGCGCGAGCTCGACGCCGCGCAGGTCGAGCGTGCCGGGCAGCGGCTGCTCGCGCTTCACGCTCGGCAGCGCGCGGCTCGCATCGGGCCGTGCGGCCACGGGCGGCGCATTGCCGGTCGAGTTGTTCTGCGCGTCGGCCGGCAGCGATTCGACGTAGCGGAGCTCGTCGTCGGTGTCGTTGTAGCGGAGCACGGCGGGCGGCGCGCCGTCGACGACCACGTACGGGCGCGGGATCACGTCGCTGTAGCGCAGCAGCCAGTATTCGGCGACGAAGGGCAACTCGATGCGCTCGCCCGGTGCCAGCCGCACCGAGCCCGGTTGCGGCGTCAGTTCGTACAGGTCGCCGGTGAGCCGCCGCAGCGCGAAGCCGGGGCGGTCGATCCGCAGCAGGCGGCGGATGCTGTGCAGGTAGAGCTTCCAGCCGCCGTCGGCGATCGCCTGGTGGCCGCGGTTCTGCAGGATCAGGCGACCGGTCGCGCAGGCCGCGCCGTCGGCGCCGAGATCGGCGCACGGCACGCCGGCCGCGGCGGCATGATTGTTGTCGACGGCGACGCGCAATGCGAGGCCGTTCGACAACCGCGCCGCGAGATCGGCCGGCGGCACGGGTGGACGGACGGCGCCGGCCGTCGCGACCGCCGCGCTGCTCGACGCTGGCAGCGCGCCGAGCGCGACCGGCGACAGTGCCGCGACCAGCAGGCCGGCAAACAGGGTGGACAAGGTTCGGTTCATGCGGACTCCTGAGACAAAAGGGGGCGTAGCGGCGTCACGGGATGACGTCGCTGCGAGCGGGTCTTTCAACGGAGCTGCGGGGACAACAGGGTGCGCGGGCGATGCGGCTGCCCCGCGCGAAGTCGGCACGCGGGCGCGTGCGTTACGGAACGGGTGGCGGGCAGGCGTGCCGGTCGGATCGGCGCGGACGGGTACGCGTCTTCATCGGCGGCGCACGGCAGCGGCTGCTGCTGATGTTGATGCCGTGACGGCGTGCCCGTTGGCAAAGGCGCGCGCGCGACCTGCGCGGTCGATGACGGCAGCGCTCGCCGACGCCGCGCAACCGGCCGCCGCACGCCGACGGCGAAATGGCGCGCAAGCGCGCGCCACATACGGGATTCGCATGTCTCCCCCACCCAGAAGGATTCGGCCTGTCAGCGGCCGTGTCCAAAGATCTTATGAAACCTTTTATTGGTATTCAAGTGGTATCAATCTGGCGCTAAATTGGCATCGGTGTGACGGGCCTGTCCGGCCGGCCCGGGGCGAAAAAAAACCTCGCGCGAGGCGAGGTTCCTTACGGACGGCGGCCGCATGACCGGCCATGCGCGTCAGTCGCGACGCGCACGCACGGGCGCTTCCTGCGTCTTCTGCCGCGCTTCGAGCCACATCGCATTGACGATGCCGAACGACAGTGCGACGCCGATACCGAGAATCCAGCTGAAATACCACATGATCCGACTCCTTGCGAAACGGTGGGCGAGGGCGCGTGTGCGCCCCGGCCCGGTTCAAAGCTTCAATACATCGAATGCTTGTTCTCTTCGAGCACGTCGCGCGTGACCTTGCCGCGCATCACGCGATATACCCAGCTCGTGTAGAGCAGGACGATCGGCAGGAACACGATCACCGCGAACAGCATCACCTGCAACGTCATGTGGCTCGACGTCGAATCCCACACGGTCAGGCTGCTGCGCGGGTCGAGCGACGACGGCATGATGAACGGGAACATCGAGAAGCCGGCGGTGAGGATCACGCCGGTGATCATCAGGCCCGTGCAGAAGAACGCCGTCTTCTCCTGCTTCGAGCCTGCGAGCAGCAGCGCGATCAGGCCACCCGCGATCGCGACGACGGGCGCCGCGATCATCCACGGGAATTCGCCGTAGTTCGCGAGCCACAGGCCCGAGCCGGCGGCGACGTCCTTGAGCAGCGGGTTCGCGACCGTATCGGTCGGCGCGGCGTGCGTGATGTGGAAGCCGCCGATGGTCGACGCGACCAGCACGCCGGCCAGCACGAACAGCACGACCGCGAGGAACGACGCCACGCGCAGCGCGACCGACGCGCGGCGCGCGATCACCCCTTCCGTCTTCATCTTGATGAAGGCCGCACCGTGCGCGACGAGCATCGTGAGGCTGACGAGCCCGCACAGCAGCGCGAACGGGTTCAGCAGCGCCCAGAAGCCGCCGTAGTAGGTCACGCGCAGGTCGCTGTCGAACTTGAACGGCACGCCTTGCAGCAGGTTGCCGAACGCGACGCCGAACACGAGCGCCGGCACGAAGCCGCCGACGAACAGGCCCCAGTCCCAGCCCGCGCGCCAGCGCGGGTCGGGCCGCTTGCTGCGATAGTCGAAGCCCACCGGCCGGAAGAACAACGCGAACAGCACGAGCAGCATCGCGAAGTAGAAGCCGGAGAACGACGCCGCGTAGACGAGCGGCCAGGCCGCGAACATCGCGCCGCCGGCCGTGATCAGCCACACCTGGTTGCCTTCCCACGTCGCGCCGACGGTGTTGACGATGATGCGGCGTTCCTCGTCGGTCTTGCCGAGGAACGGCAGCAGCGCGGTCGCGCCCATGTCGAAGCCGTCGGTGACGGCGAAGCCGATCAGCAGCACGCCGACGAGCAGCCACCAGATCAGCTTGAGAGTTGCATAGTCCATAGCGATTCCTTGTTCGGTTGCGAGGGCGTGCTCAGACTGCGGCCCGCTCGCCGGCGGCGGCGAGTTCGTGGTGATAGCGGCCGGTATGCAGCGACGACGGGCCGAGGCGCGCGTACTTGAACATCAGCTTGATCTCGATGACGAACAGCGCGGTATAGAACAGGATGAAGCCCGCGAGACTCAGGTACAGGTCGCTCGGCTGCAGGCTCGACGCGGACAGGTGCGTCGGCAGCACGCCGGCGATCGTCCACGGCTGGCGGCCGAGCTCGGCGACGATCCAGCCGAATTCGATCGCGATCCACGGCAGCGGGATTGCCCACACCGCATAGCGGAGGAACCAGCGGCGGTTGTCCTGCAGCAGTTCGCGGCGCGCGCAGAACCAGAATGCGGCAACGAACGTCGCGACGAAGAGGAAGCCGAGGAACACCATGATCCGGAACGAGAAGAACACGGGCGCGACCGGCGGGATCGTCTTCTTCGCGGCGGCCTTGATCTGCTCGGGCGTCGCATCGACCACGTTCGGCGTGAACTGCTTGAGCATCAGCCCGTAGCCGAGGTACTGCTTGTGCTGGTCGAACAGCGCGCGGGTCGCGTCGCTCGTGTCGCCCTGCTTGATCTTCTGCAGCGCGCCGTACGCGACCATCCCGCTCTGGATGTGCTCCTCGCTGTGCTTCGCGAGTTCACGCAGGCCGATTACCGGTTCGTCGATCGAGCGTGTCGCGATCAGGCCGAGCGCATACGGGATCTTGATCGCATAGTCGGTGCGCTGTTCTTCCTGGTTCGGAATGCCGATCAGCGTGAACGATGCGGGTGCCGGCTGCGTTTCCCATTCGGATTCGATCGCGGCGAGCTTCATCTTCTGCACTTCGCCGGTCGTATAGCCCGATTCGTCGCCGAGCACGATCACGCAGAGCGTCGCCGCGAGGCCGAAGCCGGCCGCGACCGCGAACGAGCGCAGCGCGAAGTCGACGTCGCGCTTCTTCAACAGGTACCACGACGACACGCCGAGCACGAACATCGCCGCCGACACATAGCCGGCCGACACCGTGTGCACGAACTTCACCTGCGCGACCGGGTTGAAGAGCACGTCGAACAGGCTCGTCATCTCCATGCGCATCGTCTGGTAGTTGAACTCGGCGCCGACCGGGTTGTTCATCCAGCCGTTCGCGACGAGGATCCACAGCGCGGACAGGTTCGAGCCGAGCGCGACGAGGAACGTGACCATCAGGTGCTTGACCTTCGACAGGCGGTTCCAGCCGAAGAAGAACAGGCCGACGAACGTCGATTCGAGGAAGAACGCCATCAGGCCTTCTACCGCGAGCGGCACGCCGAAGATGTCGCCGACATAGTGCGAGTAGTACGACCAGTTCGTGCCGAACTGGAATTCGAGCGTGATGCCGGTCGTCACGCCCATCGCGAAGTTGATCCCGAACAGCTTGCCCCAGAACTGGGTCATGTCCTTGTAGACCTGTTTGCCGGTCATCACGTACACCGCTTCCATGATGACGAGCAGCCAGGACAGGCCGAGCGTCAGCGGCACGAACAGGAAGTGGTAGAGCGCCGTGATGCCGAACTGCAGACGTGACAGATCGACGACTTCACTACTTATCATGGTGGTCTCCCTCGGTAGATGCAGGCGCCGGTACCGAGAGCAGCTTCTCGGCGACGGCGGCAGGCGGCAACGACATGTGCTCGGCCTGCGGATGATTGAAGAATGCGTATTTGAGCGACATCAGGAGGATCAGCTTGACGATCAGCACCAGGGTGATGTCGCGGGCGAGGGTCGGGCCGCGTGCCCACGCGGCGATGCGCGCGCGCCAGCCGATCGTGCCGGCCGGCCGCGGCGGAGGCGGCGCAGGCTCTTTATTGATCGAGATCAAGGCGATTATCCTGAATCGATTTAAGTCTGATTTGGGGCGACTTTACGTCGGATTTATGACGGCCGTGAAGCTGTTTTAATCCTTTTGCGCCTGACATGCCAATTTTAAAAGGACGGCTTTCCGATGCCGAGTGCTGCGCTGCGGCAGACCGTCGCGAAACGCGGGCCGAAACTTGAGGCAGATCAAGGTTATGCGGAAGGTGCCCCCAAACGGCCTATTACCTGACGAATCAGGTCAATTAATCCGCACTGAAACGAGCCGAAAAGCGAGCGAAGAAGCGAATGAAAAGCAACGGAAAAGACAGGCGAAAAAAAACCGCTGCCGGTCGGGCAGCGGTTTTTGATGAGGCGCTCTAAATCGCAGCGATTTATGCGTATTCGGCGAGGGCAGTGCGCATCTTTTTCATCGCGCTCGCTTCGATCTGGCGGATGCGTTCCGCCGACACACCGAACTCGGCAGCCAGATCGTGCAGCGTCGAGCCGCCCGAGCCGTCGTCGTCGACGTGCAGCCAGCGCGCCTCGATGATGCGTCGGCTGCGCGCGTCGAGTGCGCCGAGTGCCTGCGCGATGCCGTCCGTCTGCAGCGTGTCGCGCTGACGCGCGGCCAGCACGGCGGTCGGTTCGTTGTGCGAGTCGGCCAGGTAGGCGATCGGCGCGTACGATTCCTCGCCGTCCTCGACCTGCCCTTCGAGCGCGATGTCGCCGCCCGACAGGCGCGTTTCCATTTCGGTCACGTCTTCGCGCTTGACGTTGAGTTCCTTCGCGAGGCCGTCGATTTCCTCGGGCGTCATCGCCTGCAGGCCCTTCTTGTGGCTGCGCAGGTTGAAGAACAGCTTGCGCTGCGCCTTCGTCGTCGCGACCTTCACCGTGCGCCAGTTGCGCAGGATGTACTCGTGAATCTCGGCCTTGATCCAGTGGATCGCGTACGACACGAGACGCACGTTCTGGGCCGGATCGAAGCGCTTCACGGCCTTCATCAGGCCGATGTTGCCCTCCTGGATCAGGTCGCCGTGCGGCAGGCCGTAGCCGAGATAGTTGCGCGAGATCGACACGACGAGTCGCAGGTGCGACAGCACGAGGCGGCGTGCCGAGTCGAGGTTGTTGCTTTCGCGGAATTCGGTCGCGTACTGGCGTTCCTCTTCCGGCGTCAGCAGCGGAATGCGATTGACGGCCTGGATATACGCGTCGATGTTGCCAAGCTGGCCGGGCAACATCGATTGGGCTGCGAGCGCCAGCGAGCCTGCCGATGCGGCCTTGGCCGGCGTGGGGCTCAGGGTGTTCGGGAGGGTCAGGGCGTTGCTCACTAAAAAACTCCTTTGGAATCAGGGACAAACCCCCGGTCTCGGATGAGATTCCGGGAGCCATCTTAGCACTCCCGGAAACCGAGTGCTAATTCCTTAGAGCAAGCGTGGGCATCGGAGTTCCCACTTTTTCTATCGAGCAAGTCGAGTCGATAGTCTATTCTGCGACAGAGCGGACGAAGCGAAGTTCCGTAAGCCGTTGTTTCTGATGGCAATCAGTAGACGATTTCAATTTTTGTCGTTTCGGAAGGAAGCCATTTCGCTTTGTGATGCCTATCCGAAAAGTCCTTTACCATACCATTCAGTTCGCTTGAGCCGGCCGAAGCGGCAGGCTCCATTCAACCCACAAAGTTGGAGTGTCAGATGAACAATAAGAAGAATCGCCGGCCCCGCAGCCGGCTTGCGCTGCACGCGCTGCTGGCGGCGTCACTTCTGGGCGGATCGGGTGCGGCGTGCGCGGATCGATGGGGGATTCAGGCGGGCGGCGGTTTTTCGGATCGCCGCGGCGTCGACAAGGCCGATCTCGGCGTGGTGTGGGATCCGGGCTGGAACTGGTGGGAAATCGGCGGCTGGCACTTCGCGTTCGTCGTGGAAGGGCACGCCGGCTACTGGCACACGGGCGGGAACGTCCACAGCAGCATCGGCGAATTCGGCGTGACGCCGATGTTCCGCTTCATCAAGAGCGCCGGGGAGATCCGTCCGTTCATCGAGGCCGGCGGCGGCGTCAGGCTGCTGACGCACCCGACGATCTCGGATCACTTCTCGTTGGGGACCGCGTTCCAGTTCGCGCCGACGGGGGGCGTGGGCGTGCAGTTCGGCCAACGGCAACAGTATCAGGTCGGCTACCGTTTTGAACATGTGTCTAACGCGGGTATCAAAGAGCCGAATCCTGGTATAAATTTCCACCAGTTCTACTTGCAGTACAACTTCTGATCCGCACGCCCGCGCACGGCGTGCGCGTTGCCGAGGAGTCAGGCGATGGCGAAGGTGGTCGATGCGATCCGCGCGCTCGAGCGCGATCGGTTCCGGGCGATGGTGGACGGGGACGGCGAGGCGCTCGACACGCTTTTGTCGGACAAGGTGTTCTTCGTACACACCAACGGCAAACGCGAAACCAAGCAGCAGTTCATCGACGCCATCGTCGCCGGCCGCCGCCGCTATCGCCAGATCGAAATCCAGTCGCAGGACGTGCTGCCCGTCGGCGATGAAACCTGCGTCGTCACCGGGCGCGCGTTGATCGAGATGGAAACGAACAACGGCGGCCTGGTCTTCCCGATTGCCTATACCTCCGTCCACACCCACCAGCAGGGCCGCTGGAGCCTGTTCGCGTGGCAGGCGACGCGGTGCGCGACCGAGACATGAGCGCGCGTGGCGCTCCTTTTCATGTCCCGACCGAAGCGGCCTTCTGGGCCGTTTTTTGCTGCCTCGTGCGGCGCGGATCGCGCGGCGCACGGGCGGTCACGCCCCGCTCGCTGACGTTTGAACCCTGAAACGGAACCTGTCGCTCAGGCCGCCGCGCGGCGATCCGCGCAGTGCCAGGCCGAGCGGTTGATCGCGCTGACGACCGCATCGCGCGCGGCGCTCGCCGCATCGGCGTGCAGGCCGACGCCGTGCCGCAGCGGCGCATCGCCGACCCGGCAGCCGACCGATACCGCGATCCGTCCATCCGCCGTGCGTGCGTGTTCGCACGATGCGACGTCGATCGCCGCGCCGGCGGCCGCCGCGAATGCCGCGGCAAAACGTCGCACGGCCTCGTCGGGCGTCGTATCTGCGGCGGGCGCTGCCGCGATCTCGCGGTTCTGCCAGCGCGCGCCGTTGCCGTGTCGCGCGGCCGGCCCGTCGGTGTCGAAGAATTCGCGCGCGAACAGCGCGCAGATCGCGTCGCCCGTCACTTCCTCGCCGGACGCGTCGGCGAGCGTCTGCACCGCATGGCTGAATTCGATCTGCACGCGGCGCGTCGGCGTGAAACCCATCCCGCGTTCGAGCAGGAACGTCGCGCCGCCCTTGCCCGACTGGCTGTTCACGCGGATCACCGCGTCATAGCTGCGGCCGAGGTCGGCCGGGTCGATCGGCAGGTACGGCACTTCCCAGGCCGCATCGGGGCGCTGCTGCGCGAAGCCCTTGCGGATCGCGTCCTGGTGCGAGCCCGAGAACGCGGTGAACACGAGGTCGCCCGCGTACGGATGGCGCGGATGCACGGGAATCTGGTTGCAGCGTTCGACGACGCGGCGCACCGCGTCGATGTCGGAGAAATCGAGGCCCGGATCGATGCCCTGCGTGTAGAGGTTCAGCGCGAGCGTGACGAGATCGACGTTGCCGGTGCGTTCGCCATTGCCGAACAGGCAGCCCTCGATGCGGTCGGCGCCCGCGAGCAGCGCGAGTTCGGCCGCCGCGACCGCGGTGCCGCGATCGTTGTGCGGATGCACGGACAACACGATGCTGTCGCGGTACGCGAGGTTGCGGTCCATCCACTCGATCTGGTCGGCGAACACGTTCGGGCTCGCGGCTTCGACGGTGGCCGGCAGGTTGACGATCATCTTGTGATCGCGGGTCGGACGCCACGTCTGCGCGACCGCGTCGCAGATTTCGCGCGCGAACGTCAGCTCGGTCATGCTGAAGGTTTCCGGCGAGTACTGGAAGGTCCACTGCGTGTCGGGGCGCGCGGCGGCGTGTTCCTTGATGATGCGCGTGCCGTCGATCGCGAGCGCCTTCACATCGGCCTTCGACATCCCGAACACGATGCGGCGGAACGACGGGCACACCGCGTTGTACAGGTGCACGATCGCGCGCGGCACGCCTTCGAGCGCATCGAACGTGCGGGCGATCAGGTCCTCGCGCGCCTGCACGAGCACTTCGATCGTCACGTCGTCGGGAATCCGCTTGTCGTCGATCAGCTTGCGGACGAAATCGAAGTCGGTTTGCGACGCCGACGGAAAACCGACTTCGATCTCCTTGAACCCGATCGCGACCAGCATCTCGAAGAACTCGAGCTTCTGCTCGATGCTCATCGGCTCGATCAGCGACTGGTTGCCGTCGCGCAGGTCGGTGCTCATCCAGACGGGCGCGCGCTCGATGGTGCGCGACGGCCATTTGCGGCCATTGAGGCGGACGGGCTCGAACGGACGGTACTTGTCTTGCGGATTGCGCTGCATCTTCTGGACCTCGGGTCTCAAGTCGCGAGCGAAGACGGGCGGCATGGGCGACGGTTGGCGCTGCCTCGCTCCGCGGCACGTGAACGCGCTGCGGATGCGGATGATCTTCGCGAGTCGGCCGACGGATAGACGGACGAATGCTGACGACTTCGGGTTGTAAAAACTACGAGAGGGGTGCTGCGAGGAACTGCTGGGAGGGACCGTGCGGACAGCACACGGCGCTACGAAAGCCTTAGGCTAGTCGTAGCGATAGCGGCCGCGCTAGGCGGCCGGAGGTAATTCGGAGGGTGTTCGGAAAGGAACGCATGAGGGCAACTCTATGCCAGGATGCGCTCGCGTGTCAAATGCCCCGCAAGCGGGGCCGGTTCGCGAGCGTGCCTTCAGCGTGCGATGCGGGCGATCTGCACGATCGTCGCGACCTGCCGGGCGACCGTGTCGGGCACCGGCACTTCGCCGCGCAACACGGCGTCGGTCCACGCGGCCGTCGTGGCCGCGTCGCGCGATTCGGGCAGGGCGACAGGGGGCGCATCGGTCGACGAGCGTTCTGCGTCGATCAGCGTGTCGCACACGCCGTCGTGCAGCCAGTCGACCTGCACCTGGCGCCGCGTGTCGGCAACGGCCTCGCCCTCGGTGCCGCGTGCCAGCAGCGCGCCGCCGAGCGCGGCGTCCGGATGATCGCGGAACAATTGCGCCAGGCTGTCGCGGTACGGCGGGTGCGTGTAGTTGACGAGCCGCAGGCCGGCCGGCGCGAACGGCTGCAGGATCTTCACGAGCGTGTGCGTCGAGTTGCGCACGCCGAGCACGCTGCGCATCGACAGCAGGTGTGCGATGCGCGGCGCCAGCACCTCGATCGACGCGAACGCGACGCGGCGCTCGGCGAGCATGTCCTCGATTGCATCGTGCGACGCCGACGGCGCGAGCGACAACGCCGAGAAGATCTCGGCGCTCGTCACGCGGCCCGGATCCTGCTCGACGCCATGCACGAGCACCGGCACGCCTTCGCGCGCGAGCAGCAGCGCGAGCAGCGGCACGAGGTTCGGCTGCTTGCGCGCGCCGTTGTAGCTCGGGATCGACACGGGGCGGAACGCGGCATCCTGCACGTGCACCGGCTCGAACGACGCCTGCGCGGCGGCGAGCATCGCGGCCAGCTCGTCGGCGGATTCGCCCTTCAGCCGATAGGCGATCAGGATTGCGCCGAGTTCGACGTCCGACACGCGCGCGTCGAGCATGGCGCGATAGAGCTCGAACGTGTCCTCGGCGGACAGCGCGCGTGCGCCGTGCGGGCCGCGGCCGATTTCCTTGATGAAGCGGGCGCACGGGAACGGAACGGCGGCGGAATCGTGGGAAGCGGTCATCGGGGCGTGGGGCGGGCGGCCGGCATCGGGCCGCGCAGTGAGCGGTGAGGAATGCCCCGAGTATCGCATGGGTGCGGCCGGCGCCAAGCGAGGCCGTGCAGCGCGGCGCGCTACACTCTGATTCCCGGCGGTGCGCGCCGGCTGCGCCGCGCCCGTGCCGTCGCCGGCCGAATACGACTACGAGAGACATCCCATGAAGCTTTACAGCTATTTCCGCAGTTCCGCGTCGTACCGCGTGCGGATCGCCCTGAACCTGAAGCAGCTGCCGTTCGACTATGTCCCCGTGCACATGCTGCGCGACGGCGGCGAGCAACTGAAGGACGCGTACCGCGCGCTGAATCCGGATGCGGTCGTGCCGACGCTGACCGACGGCGACGCGACGCTGCAGCAGTCGCTCGCGATCATCGAATATCTCGAGGAAACCCATCCGGAACCGGCGCTGCTGCCGCAGCAGCCGGTCGATCGCGCATATGTGCGCGCGGTCGCGCTGCAGATCGCGTGCGAAATCCATCCGCTCAACAACCTGCGCGTGTTGAAGTACCTGAAGCACACGCTGAAGGTGCCTGAAGAGGCGAAGAACGCGTGGTACCGGCACTGGATCGAGGCCGGTTTCGAGACGCTCGAGACGCGTCTCGCGAGCGATCCGCGCACCGGCAAGCTGTGCTTCGGCGATACGCCGACGCTCGCCGACGTGTGCCTCGTGCCGCAGGTGTTCAACGCGAACCGCTTCTCGATCGACACGACACGCTATCCGACGATCCAGCGGATCGTCGACCATGCGTCGACGTTCGATGCGTTCAAGGCTGCCGAGCCCGGCGCGCAGCCCGACGCCGAATGAGCGGAGCGCGCCCTTGGTGACGGGGGCGCGCATGAAAAAGGGCGCCCGAAGGCGCCCTGTGCGATGCGTACCGGCGGTGTTCAGCCGAGCAGCGCGTCCGCGAATTCGACCGCGCTGAACGGCTGCAGATCCTCGACCTTCTCGCCGACGCCGATGAAGTAGACCGGCACCGGGCGCTGCCGCGCGATCGCGGCGAGAATCCCGCCCTTCGCGGTGCCGTCGAGCTTCGTGACGATGAGGCCGGTGAGGCCGAGCGCGTCGTCGAATGCCTTGACCTGCGTGAGCGCGTTCTGGCCGGTGTTCGCGTCGATCACCAGCAGCACTTCGTGCGGCGCGCCGTCGTGTGCCTTCGAGATCACGCGCTTCACCTTCTTCAGCTCTTCCATCAGGTGGAGCTGCGTCGGCAGGCGGCCGGCCGTGTCGGCCATCATCACGTCGATCTTGCGCGCGCGCGCGGCGCTGACCGCGTCGAAGATCACCGCGGCCGGATCGCCGCTTTCCTGCTGCACGACCGTCACGTTGTTGCGCTCGCCCCAGACCGCCAGCTGTTCGCGCGCGGCCGCGCGGAACGTGTCGCCCGCGGCCAGCAGCACCGACTGGTCGAAGCTCTGCAGGTGCTTCGCGAGCTTGCCGATGCTGGTCGTCTTGCCCGCACCGTTCACGCCGGTGATCATCATCACGAGCGGCTGCGCGCGGCCGAGCATCAGCGATTTCTCGAGCGGCGTCAGCAGCTCGACGAGCAGGTCGTGCAGCGCGGATTTCACCTGCTGCGGGTCGGTCAGGCGGCCCGTGCGCACCTTTTCGCGCAGCGCGCCGAGCAGGTACTCGGTCGCGTCGACGCCCGCGTCGGACATCAGCAGCGCGGTTTCGAGCTCCTCGTACAGATCCTCGTCGATCTTCGTGTTGACGAACACGCCGGTGATGCTCGAGCCCGTCTTGGCGAGCCCCGTTTTCAGGCGCGCGAGCCACGATTTCTTCGCGGTGGCGTCCTGCAGCGGCGGCGGGACGATTTCGACCGTCTCGACGACTTCGTCGCGGCCGTCGTTGGTCGGCGTGACCGTCATCACGACGGCCGGCGCGGCCGGTTGCGCGGGCGCTTGCGGCACGTCGGCCGCGGGCGGGGCCTCGACCGCGGGCGCTTCGGACGGGTCGTCCGTTTGCTGCGCGTCGGCCGATTGCGATTCCGCCGGATCGGGCTCCTGCGTTTTCTTGAATCGTTTGAAGAAGCTGAACATGGTCTGACGTCGGGAAGAGGGCGCGCCGCCGCCAGGGGCGGGCACCGGAGGGGCCGTTCTGCGTTCGCGCGGGCGCGGCGCACGGCGGCCGAAACCGTGCATTTTATCAGTGCGGCGTGGCGCTCGCGCCAGTGCGCATCGCCGCTGTGGTAACGTGCGCCTGTTTAGCGGTGCGCCCCCGCGCGCACCCGGTCCCTCCGTCGTCGATATTCCGTATGTCCCGTTCCTCTCCTGGCCGCCCGGCGGCCCCTTCTGGTCGCGGCAAGCCGCACACGATCCGCATCATCGGCGGTGACTGGAAACGCACGCCGCTCGCGGTGCTCGATCTCGACGGCCTGCGGCCGACGCCCGATCGCGTGCGCGAGACGCTGTTCAACTGGCTCGGCCAGGATCTCGAAGGCCGGCGTTGCCTCGACCTGTTCGCAGGCACCGGTGCGCTCGGTTTCGAGGCCGCGTCGCGCGGCGCGGCGAGCGTCGTGATGGTCGAGCGCCATCCGCGCGCGGCGCAGCAGCTGCGTGCGATCAAGGACAAGCTCGGCGCGCGTGCGGTCGAGGTCGCGGAGGCGGACGCGCTGCGGCTCGCGGCCGGGCTCACGCCGGGCGCGTTCGACGTCGTGTTTCTCGATCCGCCGTTCGACGATCAGGCCGCGCTCGAGCGCGCGATTGCGCTGGCGGCGCCGCTCGTCGCGGCCGGCGGCGCGCTGTACGTCGAGACGGGGGCGGAGCTCGATCCGGCCGCGCACGAAGCGCTCGCCGGCTGGGAGGTCGTGAAGCACGGCAAGGCCGGTGCGGTTCACTATCATTTGCTGCGGCGCGAAAATGATGAATAATGCGCGTTCCATACGAGGCGGCGCGCCGCAAAGGCGACGTATGCCCATCTCGGCAGCGGCGTGCGCATCGCACGGCTGCCATCCCGTTTGCGTGATGACAGGAGGAGCGACATGGTAGTCGCCGTGTATCCCGGTACGTTCGATCCGCTGACGCGCGGGCACGAAGACCTCGTGCGGCGTGCGTCGAGCATTTTTGATACGCTGGTGGTCGGTGTGGCCGACAGCCGCGCGAAAAAGCCGTTTTTCTCGCTCGAGGAACGTCTGACGATTGCGAACGAGGTGCTCGGCCATTATCCGAACGTGAAGGTGATGAGTTTCACCGGCCTCCTGAAGGATTTCGTCCGCACCAACAATGCGCGCGTGATCGTGCGCGGCCTGCGCGCCGTGTCCGATTTCGAATATGAGTTCCAGATGGCGGGGATGAACCGCTACCTGCTGCCCGACGTCGAGACGATGTTCATGACGCCGTCCGATCAGTACCAGTTCATCTCGGGGACGATCGTGCGTGAAATCGCGCAATTGGGCGGCGATGTCAGCAAGTTCGTGTTCCCGTCCGTCGAGAAGTGGCTGACCGAGAAAGTCGCTGCGATAGGAGGCCCTGCCGCGTAATGCGGCGGCGGCCGGTTTCGTTGCGAAGCCGGCCGCCGGCCTGAAGAAGTGAGATCAGTATGGCTTTGATGATTACCGACGAGTGCATCAATTGCGACGTGTGCGAGCCCGAGTGCCCGAACGGCGCGATTTCGATGGGCCCGGACATCTACGTGATCGACCCGAACAAGTGCACCGAGTGCGTCGGCCATTTCGACGAACCGCAGTGCCAGCAGGTGTGTCCGGTCGAATGCATTCCGCGCGATCCGCAGCATGACGAATCGCACGCGCAATTGATGGAGAAGTATCACGCGTTGACCGCCGAAAAGGGCGACGACGCGTCGTGACCCAGCGGTGACGCGCGCGCTCGAGTCCTTCGGCACGCCCGTCACGCATCCGGATCGGTGCCGCCCGGCGCCGGTTCTTCCGTTTCAGGCCAGCAGCTCGCGCAACGCCGCGACGAGCGCATCGCATTCGGCGTCGGTGCCGACGGTGATGCGCAGGTGCTGGTCGATCCGCGGCAGCCGGAAGTGCCGCACGAAAATCTCCCGTTCCTTCAGTTTCGCCGCAATCGCACCCGCGTCGTGCGCGGGATGGCGCGCGAACACGAAATTCGCGGCCGACGGCACGATGTCGAAGCCGAGCGCGTCCAGCGCATGCGTCAGACGCGTCCGGCTGTCGATCACGCGCCGGCAGGTTGCATTGAAATAGTCGGTGTCTTCATATGCGGCCTGCGCGGCAACTTGCGCGAGCCGGTCGAGCGGGTACGAGTTGAAGCTGTCCTTCACGCGGTTCAGCGCGTCGATCAGCGCGGCATCGCCGAACGCGAAGCCGACGCGCATGCCCGCAAGCGAGCGCGCCTTCGACGTCGTGTGGACGACGAGCAGGTTCGGGTAGCGATCGATGAGCGTAATCGCGGACTGCGCGCCGAAGTCGACATACGCTTCGTCGATCACGACGACCGACGACGGATTCGCGGCTGCGATCCGCTCGACGTCAGCAAGCGGCAGCGCGCGCCCGGTCGGTGCGTTCGGGTTCGGAAACAGTACGCCGCCGGCGTCGTCGAGATAGTCGTCGACGCGGATCGAGAAGTCGTCCGCGAGCGGCACGATCGACGTCTGGACGCCGTACAGGCGCGCATAGGTCGGATAGAAGCTGTACGTGATGTCGGGGAAGCGCAGTGGCCGGTCGTGCTTGAGCAGCGCCTGGAACGTGTGCGCGAGCACCTCGTCGGAGCCGTTGCCGACGAACACCTGCTCGGGCTTGATGCGGTGATGGGCCGCGACCGCTTCGCGCAGCGCGCGCGCAACCGG
The DNA here is from genome assembly GCF_011753045.1 of Burkholderia sp. Ap-955. Taxonomy (NCBI): domain Bacteria; kingdom Pseudomonadati; phylum Pseudomonadota; class Betaproteobacteria; order Burkholderiales; family Burkholderiaceae; genus Burkholderia; species Burkholderia sp. Ap-955. Next base: position 33,139 of record NZ_VWWH01000048.1, on the reverse strand, counting down.
GTCGGGATAACGGCGCAGCGTGTCGCCGGTCTCGCCGAGTTCGCGCGCGATCGCCGCGACGACGCGCGGCGACGGCGGATAGGGATTCTCGTTGGTGTTCAGCTTGACGGGGTGTGCGAGCGCGGGCTGCTCGCCCGGCACGTAAGGCACGAGTTGCTGAACGATGTCGCTCCAGTAACGGCTCACCGCTTGGCTCCTGTCGGGCAAAGCGACCAGATTACCGCATGTGCGCGCAGGGTGGGGCGGGCGGGGCCGCCCGGTGGCGCCGGACAGCTCGATGCACCGGAGCGGTGCGATGCGGTCAGTTGCGATGCAGCTGCATCGTCGCGCGGTCGAGTTCGCCCTTGACGACCATCGGCATCACGGCGAGCGCGCGTTCGATCGACGCGTCGATCACGTCCTGTTCCTCGCGGCGCGGCGGTTTCAGCACGAAGTTCGCGACATCGGGCTTCGCGCCGGCGCGCGCGCTTTCCGGAATCAGGTCGCGCGGATGGCCGATGCCGATCCGCAGCCGCCAGTACTGCTGCGACGACAGGTGTGCGGTGATGTCCTTCAGGCCGTTGTGGCCGCCGCTGCCGCCGCCGAGCTTCAGCTTCACGGTGCCGGGCGGCAGGTCGAGCTCGTCGTGCGCGACGAGGATCTGGTCGGGCAGGATCTTGAAGAATTGCGCGAGCGCGACGACCGACTGGCCGGAACGGTTCATGTAGGTTTGCGGCTCGAGCAGATGGACTTCTTCGCCGTGCAGGCGCGCTTTTGCGTAGAAGCCATGGAAGCGGCGCTCGTCGCGCAGCGTCGTGCCGGCTTCGCGGGCGAGCTGGTCGATCAGCCAGAAGCCGGCGTTGTGGCGCGTCGCGGTGTATTCCGCCCCGGGATTGCCGAGGCCGACGATCAGTTTGATCATGACGTTTCGAAGGCGGCAACGGCCGCCTGGCGCAGAAAAAGAAAAACCCGCCGGGCAAGCCGCGGCGGGTTGCGTCGACCGTTTCGTGAAACGGATCGATGGGGCGCGTTGGCAGCCCGCTTAGGCAGCCGGCGTTTCGCCTTCTGCTGCGTCCGACACGGCACCAGCCGGGACCGTCGCCGATGCGACAACCGGGTTTTCCGCGTCGATGTGTGCGACCAGCGCGACGCCCTTCGGCAGCGTGATGTCCTTCGCGTGCAGCGATTGACCGGCTTCGATCTTCGACAGGTCGACTTCGAGGAACTCCGGCAGGTCAGCCGGCAGGCACTCGATTTCGATTTCCGTCGCGACGTGCGAAACGATCGCGCTCGACAGCTTCACGGCCGGGCTGATTTCAGCGTTCAGGAAGTGCAGCGGAGCCTTCGTGTGCAGCTTCTTCTTCGCGTCAACGCGTTGGAAGTCCACGTGCAGCACCAGTTGCTTGAACGGGTGGTATTGCACGTCGCGCAGCAGAACCTGTTGCGACTGGCCAGCCACTTCGAGGTCGAGGATCGACGAGTGGAAAGCTTCCTTCTTCAGGGCGTGCCACAGGGCGTTGTGATCGAGTTCGATCTTTTGCGGGGCTGCTTCGCCACCGTAAACGATACCCGTGGTCTTACCAGCGTTGCGCAGGCGGCGGCTCGCACCCGTACCTTGCTCTTGGCGCTCGAAAGCGACGACTTTCATGTGATTCTCCAATAGCTGCCCGCGACCAGGCAGTAAAACGGGGCCGTCAGACTGCGGCCCCCGATGAAACGGCCGGGGTTTCGTCTATCCCGTCCGATTGTGCAAAAAGCGAAGCGTTGCCGCTTCGCTTTCTGCGCATGCTTTGTTCAGTCGATTCGCGATCAGGATTCCGCGAACAGCGACATCACCGAGTCGCCGCGGCGGATCCGCGAGAACGTTTCGGCCAGCAGGCTCGCGCTCGTCAGCGAACGGATCTTCGAGCAGCCGAGCGATTCGGCGGACAGCGGGATCGTGTCGGTGACAACCAGCTCGTCGAGCGCCGATGCGGCGATGCGATCAGCTGCGCCACCCGACAGCACCGGGTGCGTCGCGTACGCGAAGACCTGCTTCGCGCCGCGCTCTTTCAGCACTTGCGCGGCCTTGCAGAGCGTGCCTGCCGTATCGACCATGTCGTCCATGATCACGCAGGTGCGGCCTTCGACTTCACCGATGATGTTCATCACTTCGGAGACGTTCGCCTTCGGGCGACGCTTGTCGATGATCGCGAGATCGCAGTTGAGCTGCTTCGCGAGTGCCCGGGCACGCACCACGCCGCCGACGTCCGGCGACACGACGAGCAGATCCGGGTAGTTCTGCTTGCGCAGGTCACCCAGCAGGATCGGCGTTGCGTAGATGTTGTCGACCGGGATGTCGAAGAAGCCTTGAATCTGGTCGGCGTGCAGATCCATCGTGATGATCCGCTCGACGCCGGCGATTTCCAGCATGTTCGCGACGACCTTCGCCGAGATCGCGACGCGCGCCGAACGCGGGCGGCGATCCTGACGGGCGTAACCGAAGTAGGGGATGGCTGCAGTGATCCGGCCGGCGGATGCGCGCTTGAGCGCATCGACCATGATCATCAGTTCCATCAGGTTGTCGTTCGCCGGTGCGCACGTGGATTGCAGGACGAAGACGTCCTTGCCACGCACGTTTTCCTGGATCTCGACCTGGATCTCGCCGTCGGAGAAACGGCTGACCATTGCTTTGCCGAGGGGAATTCCAAGGATATTGACGACTTCCTGGGCGAGCGCGGGATTCGCGTTGCCAGTAAAAACCATCAGGCCGTCATGGCTGCTCATCGTGCACCTGCTTCGGGCTTAGGCGGGAAATGCGGGAAAATTTTTGGCAGGGGAGGAAGGACTCGAACCCTCGCATGCCGGAATCAAAATCCGGTGCCTTGACCAACTTGGCGACTCCCCTACACTCAACTGATAACTTCACCGAACTTGTGTAGGCCGTTCGGCAAAGTAAAACTTCATGACGCGAAAGCGAAGAGCGGATGCTCGTTCAGGCTCTCGGCAACTGCACCGTTCCAACCGGTGGGCAGCTTGGCTTGCGCCGCTTCTGCCTCATGCTTGCTGCGAAACGCTGCAAACACGCTTGCTCCGGAGCCGGTCATCCTCGCGGGGGTCACATCATACAACCATTTGACCACCTGCGCAACTTCCGCGTACTTACTTGTCACAACTTGCTGCATATCGTTCCGACCGAAACTATCTGGCCATCCCGCGTCGCTGCTTTGCTGTGCAAGAAAGTCCGTAATTGTGACGCGCTTCGAATCTCTTGTCAACAACTCATCTGAAAATATTTCAGCGGTTGGGACATGAACGCGGGGCGTTACAACCAAGAACCAGCGAGTCGGCAATTGTACCTCAGCTAATTCTTCTCCGATACCCTCTGCGAACGCATTTTTTCCAAAAATAAAAAACGGGACGTCTGCGCCGAGTTTTACCGCGAGCGACTGGAGCTCGGCGCGCGGCAGGTCGAGTTGCCACAGGCGGTTCAGCGCGAGCAGCGTCGTCGCCGCGTCGGAGCTGCCGCCGCCGAGGCCGGCCCCCATCGGCAGGCACTTGTCGATCTCGATGTCGACACCGTGTGCGGTGCCCGTATGCGCTTTCAGCAGGTTGGCTGCGCGCACGACGAGATCGCTTTCCTCGGGCACGCCGGGCACGTCGGTTACGCGTGCGACGCGGCCGTCGTCGCGCAGCGTGAAGTGCAGCGTGTCGCCCCAGTTCAGCAACTGGAACACGCTCTGCAGATCGTGATAGCCGTTCGGACGGCGGCCGGTGATGTGCAGGAACAGGTTGAGTTTCGCGGGCGCAAGGCAGTTGCGCAGCGAGCGGGTCGAATCGGTCATGCGTATGTCTGGGCTGGGCGGGTGCTCACTGATCGAGCACGAGCTTGATGTCGAGCGGCGGTGTCGCGCGCACGAGGTTGACGCGTTTGACGCCCGTGGCCGGGGCATCCGCGTAGGCAAGGTAGTCGATCGTCCAGCCGTCCTGGCGGATCTGCTTGACGCGCGTACCGTCGGCCGGATCGCGCACCGTCTGCGCAGGCGTGGCGGGCGCGGCTGTCGGCAGCAGCCAGTAGCGCAGGCCCGCGAGCGGCAGTTCGAAGCCGAGCGTTTTCTGCATCAGGTCGCCGACGTCGGGCGCATATTGGGTCGGGCGGTTCGGCAATTCGAGCGACGCTGCGCGCGGCGTCGACTTCACGACCGCGAGCGTCTGGCCGAGCGGGCTGCGCAGCTCGAGCGACACGTCGTCGCCGTGCTCCTGCCAGTCGAAGTTGCCGTACACGTTCTGCGGATTGCCGAGACGGTCGTCGTACCGCACCGCGAAGCGGCCATGGTAAGCGTGCGTCGCGGCGGTCTGCAGCGCCGCGCCGGTCGGCGCGCTGGCCGACGGCGGCGTGCTCGCGCAGCCCGCGAGCACGAGCGCCGCGCCGGCTGCAGCCAGCGTGCGCTGCGCGCGGAAGGACAGGGAAAACGTCGGGAACATCTGCATCAGAGACCGTTGATCTGGAGGCGTTTCAGCGTCTGCACGAGCGTTTCGTTGTCCGGCTCGAGCTTCTGCGCGTCACGCCATGCGGAACGCGCATCGTCCTGCGCGCCGCTCTTCCACAGCACTTCGCCGAGATGCGCGCCGATCTCGGCGTTCGGCTGCAGTTCGTACGCGCGCCGCAGCACCTTCGCCGCGCCGGCCGTATCGCCCATCCGGTACTTCACCCAGCCGAGGCTGTCCATGATGTACGCGTCGTTCGGCGCGAGCGTCATCGCCTTGTCGATCAGCTTGCTGGCTTCGGGGAGCCGCTGGTTGCGGTCGGCGAGCGAATAGCCGAGTGCGTTGTATGCCTGCGGATTGTCGGGCTGCGTGCGGATCAGCTCGCGCAGCTGCTTTTCCATCGTCGTGTAGTGGCCGGTCTTTTCGGCCGCCATCGCGTAGTCGTAGCGCAGGTCGGGATCGTCGGGGAAGTCCTGGACCGCCTGCCCGAGCCGTGCCTCGGCCTCCGGATAGCGCTTCGCGGTGAACAGGATCGACGCGTCGGTGCGTGCGACCACGGCCGCATCGCGCGGATCCGTGATCGGCAGGTCGTCGAGCACCTTGCGCGCCTCGTCGGTCTTGCCCTGTTTCTGCAGCAGCTGCGCGCGCGTGATCTGCGCGGGGAGGTAGTGCTGGCTCGTCTGGTCGACCTTGTCGAGCCATTGCGACGCCTGCGCGTCGTTGTTCTGGTCGATCGCGATCTGCGCGAGGTAGATGTAGCCCTGCCCGACGTCGAGGTTCGGCTGCTTGTCACCGAGCTGGACGTACTGCTTCAGGAAGACCGTCGCTTCGTCGAGCTTCTTCTGCTGGATCTTGATCAGCGCGAGCGCCATCAGCGGCGTCGGATCCTTCGCGTCGAGCTTGCGCATCGTCTCGAACTGCTTCTGCGCGTCGTCGAGGCGATCGTCGGCGAGATAGAGCTGCGACAGCGCGAGCCGCGCATCGCGCGACTTCGGATTCTGCTGAACATACTTCTCGAACGACACGATGCCCGCCGCGCGTTCCGCCGGCCCCATCTGCGACAGCATCAAAGCTGCCGGCAGGTAGTCGGGGCGGAGCTGCAGCGCCTGCTTCAGCGATTGCGCGGCGCCGTCCTTGTCGTCGACCGCGAGCTGCTGGCGCGCGATCGCGAGCTGGGCTTCGGGCCGGTTCAGGTCGTTCTTCAGCATGTCCTTCAGCACCGCGAGGCCGCCGACGCGGTCGGAGCCGCGCACGAGCAGCGCCTGCAGCGCGAGGATCGCCGGGCCGCGCGTCTCGCCGGTCGCCCGGGCCAGCTCGCGCGCGAGCATCGGCTGCGCGTCGGCCGGCTTGCCGGCGAGCACCAGCAGCGCGGCATCGACCTGCGATGCGCGATTCGAATCGGGTGCGTACTGGCGCCACAGGTTCGCGGCGGACAGCGCGTCGGCCGGGCTCTGCGCGCCGAGTGCGATCTCGGTCGCGCGCTGCGCCATGCGCGGATCGCGCGTGTCGCGGGCGAGCGCGAGGTAGGTCTGGTAGGCCGGCGCGGGCTGGTTACGCTGCAGCGCGACCTCGGCGGCGAGCACCTGGTAGACGATCTGGCTCGTCAGCGGAACACCGGGGAGATCCTTTTTCTCGTCCGGCATCACATGCTCGAACGCGCCCTGCGACTCCGCGTCGTCCGATGCCGGATCCTGCGCGTGGGCCGGGAAGGCGGTGAGGGTCCAGGCGGCAAACAGCGCGGCGCCGAGTGCACGGCGGACCGGGAAGGCGCGCGCGCCGCGCACGGCGGCGGGGCGCTTCTGAAGCAGCTTCGAGGGCAGAGTCATGGAAATCCGTTCGATGTTTCAACCGATTGTAACGCGCTCGCTACAATACACGCACGATCGTGAATCCAGTCTCAGACCCGCAAACAATGCCAGAGTTGCCAGAAGTCGAAGTCACGCGCCGGGGCATCGAGCCCTTTGTCGCAGGCCGCCGCGTCGAGCGTGTCGACGTCCGTACCGAGATGCTGCGCTGGCCCGTGCCGGCCGGGCTTGCCGAGCAGTTGCGCGCGCGCGAGGTGCTCGCCGTCGAGCGCCGCGGCAAGTATCTGCTGTTCGAGGTCGACGCGGGCTGGTTCATCGTCCACCTCGGCATGACGGGCACGCTGCGCGTGCTGCCCGCGGCCGGCGTGCCGGTCGCCGCGAAGCACGACCACATCGACTGGATCTTCGACGAATTCGTGCTGCGGTTCCGCGATCCGCGCCGCTTCGGCGCGGTGCTGTGGCACCCGCGCGAAGCGGGCGACGTGCATGCGCATCCGCTCCTCGCGAGCCTCGGCGTCGAGCCGTTCTCGCCGGCGTTCACCGGCGCGCTGCTGCACGCACGCACGCGCGGGCGGACCGTGTCGGTCAAGCAGGCGCTGCTCGCGGGCGACATGGTCGTCGGCGTCGGCAACATCTACGCGTCGGAGAGCCTGTTTCGCGCCGGCATCCGGCCGACGACGGCCGCCGGTAAGGTGTCGCTGCCGCGCTACGAGCGGCTGGCCGACGCAGTGCGCGCGACGCTGGCCGACGCGATCGAGCGCGGCGGCAGCACATTGCGCGATTTTGTCGGCAGCAACGGCGAAAGCGGCTATTTCCAGCTCGACTGCTTCGTCTACGACCGCGCGGGCCAGCCATGCCGCGTATGCAACACGCCGATCCGCCAGATCGTGCAGGGTCAGCGGTCGACCTATTACTGCCCGACCTGCCAGCGTTGAAACCTTTTTCCACGATTAGATAACTTGAAGCCGCCCCGCATCGCCCCCGCTCCGTTCCCCGTCACGCCGCTGCATCGCTCGTTCGCCACGCGCCTGGTCGCGTGGCAGCGCGAGCATGGCCGCCACGACCTGCCGTGGCAAAACACCCGTGATCCGTACCGGATCTGGCTGTCGGAAATCATGCTGCAGCAGACGCAGGTCTCGACCGTCATCCCGTATTACACGCGCTTTCTCGAACGCTACCCCGACGTCGCCGCGCTCGCGGCCGCGCCGACCGACGACGTGATGGCGCTGTGGGCGGGGCTCGGCTACTACTCGCGCGCGCGCAACCTGCATCGCTGCGCGCAGGTCGTCGTCGCCGAGCACGGCGGGGCATTTCCGGCGACGCCTGACGCGCTGGCCGAACTGCCGGGCATCGGTCGTTCGACGGCCGCGGCGATCGCGTCGTTCGCGTACGGCGCGCGCGCGACGATCCTCGACGGCAACGTGAAGCGCGTGCTTGCGCGGGTGTTCGGCGTCGAAGGCTTCCCGGGGGAGAAGCGCGTCGAGAACGACATGTGGGCGCTCGCCGAGTCGCTGTTGCCCGACGCCGCGAACGCGGCCGACGTGAGTGCGTATACGCAGGGTCTGATGGATCTCGGCGCGACGCTGTGCGTGCGCGGCAAGCCCGATTGCGCACGCTGCCCGTTCGCGGGCGACTGCGTCGCGCAATCGACGGGCCGCCAGCGCGAACTGCCGGCCGCGCGGCCGAAGAAGGCCGTGCCGACCCGCAAGACCTGGATGCTCGTGCTGCGTGACGGTGACGCCGTGCTGCTTGAGCGGCGGCCGCCGACCGGCATCTGGGGCGGGCTGTGGAGCCTGCCGCAAGCGGACGGCGACGCCGCGCTCGCGGAGCTCGCGCGTGGCTTCGGCGGCGGCGGCACGGTGCCGCTCGCGCCGCTCACACACACGTTCACGCATTTCCGGCTCGAGATCGAGCCGCGGCTGAGCGACATGGCCGACGGTGGCGGCCTGCCTTCGGGCGCGCGGGACGCGGACACCGCCTGGGTGCCGCTGAGCCGGCTCGACGCGTATGGCGTGCCGGCGCCCGTGCGCAAGCTGCTCGATGCGCTGAGCGGGCCGCTGCTGTAACGGAGGGGAGGGGCGCGGCGCATGCCGCGTTTTCAGGGAAACGTCGGACGCCCGTGGCTTTTCGTCCCGACGGAAGTCCCCCGAGGTGGCTTGGCGCGAAGTGGCGGTTCGGGGCGCGGCGGAAAACGCCGGCCCGCCTTTTCGCCTGGAAGAAAGCCCCTCGTGGGATGCCATCTTCCGCCCAGTTCGGGCAAAGCGACAGGTCCCGCGCTCGCTATAACCAGCCGTGCCGGTCCAGCACGTGGTGCACGGCGTCGATGCGCGCGCCGACGTCCGGAAACTCCATCAGCTTCTGCCGCGCGCGCAGGTCGAGCGGCAGCAGTTCCGCGAGCCGGTTCGACACCCAGCTCGGATCGTCGAGGCGGAACGGCTCGACGAACGGCATTTTCTCGGGATCGGACTTCTTCAGCGCGTCGATGATGCGCTCGAGCACCTCGGCGCACGAGCCGAACTGCGCGAGCGACTGCTCGCCTTCGAGCGGGATGTCGTCGGGCAGCGGCTCCGCGATGCCGACCAGCAGCCCGTTGCCTTCGACGCGATACGACAGCAGCTCGAAACGCTGCGTGCCGACCGCCTGCAGGTACAGCATGCCGAATTCACCGGTATCGCACTCGGTGATGCGCGCCATGCAGCCGATGGTCTCGGGTACCGACACGGCGCCGTCCTGCGCGACTTCCGGCCCGCTCTTCAGCAGGCACACGCCGAACGGTGCGTCGTCGCGCAGGCACGCGCGGGCCATGTCGAGATAGCGCGCCTCGAACACCTTGAGCGGGAGCAGGCCCCCCGGAAACAGCACCGTATGCAGCGGAAACAGCGGCAGGTCGATCAGGGTGGTCGATAGGGAGGACATGGGGCGCGCGGGCGTTGGGGCGGGCGTCGCTAGGGTCGGTCGACCTCGGAGACGAGCCGCGACGACGCGTCGACATCCACTGGCGCGTCACGATGCCGCACGATCACGTTCGCGTCGTGCGCAAGGCGCGCGGCGAGCGTTTCCGCGATGAACACCGACCGATGCTGCCCGCCCGTGCAGCCGATGGCGACGGTCAGGTAGCTGCGGTTGTCATCGCGGAAGTGCGGCAGCCATTTCATCAGGAACGCATGGATGTCGTCGATCATCTGGTGGACGATCGGCAGTGCGTCGAGAAAGGCGATGACCGGCTGGTCGAGCCCGGTGAGCGGGCGCAACTGGTGGTCGTAGTACGGATTCGGCAGCGCGCGCACGTCGAACATCAGGTCGGCGTCGAGCGGCACGCCGCGCTTGAAGCCGAACGATTCGAACATCACCATCAGGTCGTTGTTCTTCTGCTCGATGAAGCGCTTGACCCACGTCCGCAGCGCGTTCGCGCGCAGCGTGCTGGTGTCGATCTGGTGGCCGAATTCGGCGAGCGGCGCGACGAGGTGGCGTTCGCGCTCGATCGCCTCCTCGAGCGACGACAGCAGGCCGACGTCCGCATCGTGCGACAGCGAGCCGGACAGCGGATGGCGGCGGCGCGTCTCGGAGAAGCGCTGGATCAGCGCCTGGGTGCTCGCATTGAGGAACAGCACGCGCACGTCGTGCTCGCGCGACAGATCGCGGATCAGGCCGGGCATTTCGTCGAGCGACGCGCTCGAGCGCGCGTCGATCGCGACCGCGAGCCGGCGCTTGCCATCCTCGGCGAGGTAGCGGGCGAGTTCGGGGAGCACGTGCGGCGGCAGGTTGTCGACGCAGTAATAGCCTGCGTCTTCGAGCGCGTTCAGCGCGACGGACTTGCCTGAGCCGGAAATGCCGGTGATGAGGACGATGCGCATGGGAAGCAGAGAATCCTGACGTTTCATCATAGCACCGGCTCGACGCGTCGGCGTTGCGTGGCCGGCGCGTGCGGGTTACACCAGTTTGCCGGGGAACTGACTGTCGGGATCTTGCATCGCGAGTCGTTGCCGATCCATGAAATCGCGCAATGTGTCGATTCCGCGCAACTGCAGGATCGTGTTCCGGACGGCCGCCTCGACGAGCACCGCGAGGTTGCGGCCGGCCGCAACCTGGATCGTGACCTTGCTGATCGGCAGGCCGAGCACGTCGACGGTCTGGCTTTCGAGCGGCAGGCGCTGGAATTCGCCGTCGGGGCGCCGCACGAGCTGGACGATCAGCTTCAACTTCATTTTCCGCCGCACGGCGGTCTCGCCGAAGATCGTCTTGATGTCGAGCAGGCCGAGGCCGCGCACTTCGAGCAGGTTCTGCAGCAGCGGCGGGCAGCGCCCTTCGACGAAATCGGGGCCAAGTCGGACGAAATCGACCGCGTCGTCGGCGACGAGGCCGTGGCCGCGGCTGATCAGCTCGAGGCCGAGTTCGCTCTTGCCGAGGCCCGAATCGCCGGTCAGCAGCACACCCATCCCGAGGATGTCGATGAACACGCCGTGCAGCGTCGCGCGCGGTGCGAGGATGCGCGACATGTAGAGCCGCAGGCTGTCGATCACCGCGGCGGCCGACATCGGCGTGGTGAACAACGGGGTCGACGAGCGCGTACAGCGCAGCACGAGTTCGGGCGGCGCCGCGGCACCGCCGGCGACGACGAGGAACGGCGGTTCGAGCGCGATCAGCTCGGCCATGTGGCGCGAGCGGTCTTCGTCGGTTTGCCGCTGGTAGTAGTCGATTTCGGCTTCGCCGAGCACCTGGATCCGGTTCGGGTGGATCAGGTTCAGGTGGCCGACGAGGTCGGCGCTCGAGGTTGCATTGCCGACGGTGTCGGCCGAAAAGCCGCGCTCCCAGCCTTCATGCCCCGTCAGCCAGCTCAGTTTCAGCGTGGCCGCGTTGTCGTCGAAGATGCTCTGGGCGTTGATGCTGGACGTATCCATGACTCTCGTCACTCCAATGGGCCGGTGCGTGCGCGCGGCGACGGACGTCGCCATGCCGGGCCGGCGCCGGGCGGCCCTGAACGGCGGCGTGTGCCGCCGCGTACGGGAAAATATTCCGCCCGGATCAACTCAAGGTTGCCACTGAGTGAGCAGGCGATGCAACTCGGCGATATCCGTTTCGTTGTGCAGACGCTCGCGCGCGTCGCGATCGGACAGCAGTTGCGCGATTTCCGACAGGATCTCGAGGTGCTGCTGGGTGGCTTGCTCGGGCACGAGCAGGAAGATCAGGAGGCCGACCGGCTGGCCGTCGGGGGCTTCGAACGGGATCGCATCGGCGAGCCGGACGAACGCGGCGAGCGGGTGCTTGAGGCCCTTGATGCGGCCGTGCGGAATCGCGACACCTTCGCCGAGCCCGGTCGAACCGAGGCGCTCGCGCGCGAACAGGTTGTCCGTGACGGTGCTGCGGCCGATGCCGTTCTGATTCTCGAACATCAGCCCGGCTTGTTCGAAGACGCGTTTCTTGCTGGTGACCGAGAGGTCGATGACGACGTTCTCTATGGGCAGGATTTTGGCTAGGCGATTCATGTTGGCAGGCGATTGGGCGGCCTGGGGTCTCCTTGCGGCGGCGGACTGATTTTCCATGTTCGGCGATATCAAGGCATGTGGCATGGCAACGTGCAACGCAGCTACCGCATCCAACACCCCCGGCGATAACCGGAACATTATAGAGCACAGCCGCGTGCATGGCGCAGCACGGACGGACCGGTTGCACCTGCGCGCCGAGTGGCAAAAAAAACGCCCGGCGAACCGGGCGGCGTGCGTGTTGCGGTGACGATTACTGCGGCGGCAGTTCGATCTGGTCGATCGACGGTTGCAGCTTGATCGGGTCGTGCGCGTGCGTTTGCAGGCGCTCCATGTGCTTGACGACCTGGCGATCCAGCTTGTCGATCAGCAGATCGATCGCTGCATACAGGTTACCGTTCGCGCTTTCGACGAAGATGTCCTTGCCCTTCAGGTGCAGGTTGATTTCCGCGCGCTGCTGCTTGTCCTTTTCCTTGTGGTTGTCGACCGAGAGGATCACAGTGCCATCGATCACCTGATCGCTATGCCGTAGCACCCGGTCCAGCTTGGTGATCACGTATTCGCGAATTGCAGGCGTGACTTCGAGATGATGTCCACTGATCTTCAGGTTCATAGTGCTTCTCCAAGCGAGTGACCACCCGGCCGCATCGAGGCGGCGCTCCGGTCGACTTGCCCGTGCCGCACGAAGGCGGCGTATCGTGGACAGGTCGCCCGGCCTGTTCCCCGTGTGCGCGGTGGTCGGGACACGCCTGCCGCCGGGCAGGCAGCAGGCTTAAAGAGACTTGCGCAGATTCACTGCCGGGATCTTGAGGGCTTCGCGATATTTCGCAACCGTGCGGCGCGCGACCACGAAACCCTGTTCTGCCAGCAGCTCGGCAATGCGGCTGTCCGAAAGTGGCGATTTTGGGTCTTCAGCTCCTATCAGTTGCTTGATGAGGGCTCGGATGGCTGTCGACGAAGCGGCGCCTCCGGTGTCGGTCGAGACGTGAGATCCGAAGAAGTACTTAAATTCAAGCGTCCCGAACGGGGTCAGCATGTACTTCCCGGTTGTCACACGGCTGACAGTCGACTCGTGTAGGCCCAGCGTATCAGCTATTTCCCGCAAAACCAAGGGGCGCATGGCAATTTCACCGTGCGCAAAGAAGTTCTTTTGACGCTCGACAATGGCCTGCGCGACACGCAGGATCGTGTCGAAACGCTGCTGGATGTTCTTGATCAGCCAGCGTGCTTCCTGGAGCTGCTGCTTGAGCGAACCGGCCGCCGGATCGCCGCGGCTGTTGCGCAGGATGTTCGCGTAGAGGCTGTTGATCCGCAGGCGCGGCATGACCTCCGGATTGAGCTCCGCGAGCCATCCCTGGCCGGCCTTCTTCACGATGATGTCGGGCACGACGTAGTCGGCCTCGGCCTTGCCGTACGCGGCGCCGGGGAACGGCTCCAGCGAGCGGATCAGCGTGTGCGCGTCGCGCAGCGCGTCGTCGCTCGCCTTCAGGTGCTTGCGCAGCCGCGTGAAGTCGCGGGCGGCGAGCAGTTCGAGATGCTGCGACACGATCTCGAGTGCGAGCGTGCGTGTCGGGGACGGATCGAGGCGCAGCAACTGCAGCTTCAGGCATTCGGATGCCGAACGGGCACCGACCCCGGCCGGATCGAAGCTGTGCAGCAGTGCGAGCGCCGCGTTCAGTTCGTCGCAGTCGATCTCCAGCTCGGGCGGCAGGTCGGCGAGTACTTCATCGAGCGTGGCGGTCAGGTAGCCGTCGTCGTCGAGCGATTCGATCAGGAACATGACGAGCGCGCGATCGCGCGGGCCGGCCTGCGTGACGCGCAACTGCGCGGACAGGTGGTCGCGCAGCGACGTCGCCGCTTCCTGCACCTGCAGCGGCGGGAGGTCGTCGTCGTCGGATGCGCCGCTCGAGCGGCCGTATTCGTCGAGGTTCCACTGCGGGCCGTCGTTGCCGTCGCCGGATGCATAACCGTCGTATTCGTCCGCGCCGGCCGGCTCGTCGCGCTCGGCACGATCGCTCGACGAACTGCTGCCGTTGGTCGCAGCGGGCTCGGTGTTCTGTGCGGGAGGCGTCTGCGCGATCAACGATCCGTCCGCAGCGACACGCAGCGGGCTCGCGATCCATTCGTCGTCGTTCTCGAGCAGCGGGTTCTGTGCGACGGCCATCGCGACTTCCTGCTGCAATTCGAGCGTCGACAACTGCAGGAGCCGGATCGACTGCTGTAGCTGGGGCGTCAGCGCCAGATGTTGCGACAGGCGGAGTTGAAGGCTGGCTTTCATGGCAAGGAGGGAGTCATACCGGCAGTTTGCCACGACCCAGGCGCGTTGAGCCATCCGCGATTACGCGCGGCGCGCCGCCCGGCCGCGGGCATGGCCGCGAAGCGGGGCGCGGCCCCGCGCGGCGACGCCGGGCGGGGTGCAGCCAGCCACGAGGAGGAGTTACATCCGGAAGTGTTCGCCGAGGTACACGCGGCGTACGCTTTCGTTTTCGATGATTTCGCTCGGCGCACCGGCGGCGAGCACCGAGCCGTCGCTGATGATGTAGGCGTGGTCGCAGATGCCGAGCGTTTCGCGGACGTTGTGATCGGTAATCAGCACGCCGATGTTGCGCTGTTTCAGGAACTTGACGATCTTCTGGATCTCAAGCACCGCGATCGGGTCGACGCCGGCGAACGGTTCGTCGAGCAGGATGAAGTTCGGGTTGGTGGCCAGCGCGCGCGCGATTTCGACCCGGCGCCGCTCGCCGCCCGACAGCGACAGCGCGGGGTTCTCGCGCAGGTGGCCGATCTGCAGCTCGTCGAGCAGTGCTTCGGCGCGCGACGAGATCGCGTCCTTCGACAGCCGCTTGCCGTCTTCGCCGTGCTGCAGTTCGAGCACCGCGCGGATGTTCTCCTCGACGGTCAGCTTGCGGAACACGGACGCTTCCTGCGGCAGGTACGACAGGCCGAGCGACGCACGCTTGTGGATCGGCAGCAAGCTGATCGAGCTGCCGTTCAGCGAGATCTCGCCCGCATCGAGCGGCACCAGGCCGACGATCATGTAGAACGACGTGGTCTTGCCGGCGCCGTTCGGGCCGAGCAGGCCGACGACTTCGCCGCTCTTCACGTCGAGCGACACGTCCTTGACGACCGTGCGCGAGCCGTAGCGCTTCTTCAGGTTGCGAACGACGAGCGAGCTCGTCGTGCCGGCCGGCTGGCGGTTCGGTAGCGCGTTCATTGGCCCGGCGCCCCCTGGATCGTGGTCGACGGCGACAGCTTTGCCGGTGCGCCGTTCAGCGGCGCGGGGCCGCCGTTCTTCGGCGACAGCATCGCGCGCACGCGGCCGTTCGGGTTGCCCGGCGCGGCGACGTCCTTGCCGCCCTTCGCGGTGTAGAAGTCGCGCTGACCGTCGTACGTGATCACGCTGCCGTGCACGGTATCGGCGATGGTCGACGTACCCTGCAGTCGGCGCACGGTCGCGGCGGTGGTCAGCGTGGTCAGGTCCTGCTTGCCGTCGTAGTCGATGCGCTCGGCGTCGCCGTCGATGTACTCGTCGAGGCCTTCGCGCTTCTGGCGGAACGTCGCGTGCTTCTTGCCGCTGCCGAACGAAGTGGCGTACTGATAGCCTTCCGGGTCCTGGCGCACTTCGACGCGATCGCCCTTGATGATGATCGTGCCCTTCGTGATCACGACGTTGCCGGTTGCGACCGTGACCTGCTTCAGGTCGTCATAGGTCAGGTTGTCGGCCTCGACGTTGATCGGCTTGCTTTGGTCGGCCTTCTCGGCATGGGCGAGCGGCGCCAGCCCGATGAGCGGGAGCGCCACGAGCGTCGCGGCAAGCGCGGCGCGGACGGCGCGCGCAGCGCCGCCGGAAATCTGTCGAGGGAACGATTCGTTCATGCAGTCACGTGAGGGATGCGTCACTTGGGTTGACCTTTCGAGCCGCCGGACGTGTCCTGCGCGGCGATCGTGCCGCGCACGTTGCCGTAAAGCTCGATGACCCGGGTGACGTTGTTGTACTTCATGCCGTCGGTCGCGTTGACGAGCGACAGGCCGCGCTGAAGTTTAACCGGCTTTTCGGTCTGGATCACATCGTCATTGACGAAGATCCGGAAATGCTGGGAATCAGCCTGCATCTGCGGATCGCCGCCACCGGCCGCGCGCAGGATGCGCGCGTCGTCGTACAAGTCGACGATCGACACGTCGCCGTTGACGGTGCCGCGCTTCGAGGTGGTCGTCACGACCGGCTTGCCGGGCTGGAACGCGCGCATGGCCGGAGCGGTCAGGTCGCTGTCTTCGGTGTCTTCGTAATGGATCAGCTTCGCGGCCGTCAGCCGGTACTGGGTCGAGCCGGACTGGTCGAGCTCGGTGACCGAGAAGTTGTCCGCGAAATAGTCGGGCGTATGGCGCTTCGGCTGCACGGTGCCCTCGCCGGGCGGCGGCAGCGTGGCCTGCAGCAGCCACCAGGTGACGCCCGCGAGCGCGGCGACCGCGGCGAGCGGCAGCAACTGGGTCCAGCGGAAATGCGTGTTCATCCGTCAGGCTCCGCAGGCAGCCGCGAGCAGCGCGTCGTAGCGGCGCTGCGCGCGCAGGATCGCGTCGCAGACTTCGCGGACGGCGCCGTGGCCGCCGCGGGCCTCGGCCACCCAGTGCGCGCGGGCGATCACCTCGGGGTGCGCGTTCGCGGGCGCAGTCGCGAAGCCGCAGCGCAGCATCACGGGCAGGTCGGGCCAGTCGTCGCCCATGTAGCCGCACTGGTCGGCGGTGAGGCCGAGCGAGGCGATCAGGTCGGCAAACACGGTGAGCTTGTTCTCGACGCCCTGGAACAGGTGCGCGATCTTCATTTCCTTCGCGCGCGCCGCGACGATCTCCGAGCGGCGGCCCGTGATGATCGCGGTCGCGACGCCGGCTTCGCCGAGCAGCTTCACGCCGTGACCGTCGAGCGAATTGAACGACTTCATCGCGTCGCCGGCCGCGGTAAACAGCAGGCCGCCGTCGGTCAGCACACCGTCGACGTCGAAAATCATCAGCTTCACGCGGCTCGCGCGTTCGGCCGCAGTCAGCGCTGCGCTCATCAGATCACCTTCTTCGAAAACAGGTCGTGCATGTTCAGCGCGCCGATCAGCACGCCGTCGGCATCGACCACCAGCATCTGGTTGATCCGGTGGCGCTCCATCAGTTCCACGGCCTCGACCGCGAGGTGATCCGGTGCAACCGTGCGCGGGTCGCGCGTCATCACGTCGGTGATCGACAGCGTGCGGAAGTCGCCGTCGCGCGCGAGCACGCGGCGCAGGTCGCCATCGGTGAAGATGCCCGCGACCTTGCCGCCGGCGTCGACCACGGCGGTCATGCCGAGGCGCTTCGCGGTGATCTGGAACAGGGCGTCCGACAGCGTCGCGTCGAGCCCGACGGACGGGACGTCGTCGCCCGAGCGCATCACGTCGCGCACGTAGGTGAGCAGGCGCCGGCCGAGCGCGCCGCCCGGGTGCGAGCGCGCGAAATCTTCCGAGCCGAAGCCGCGCGCGTCGAGCACCGCCACGGCGAGCGCGTCGCCGAGCGCGAGCGCGGCGGTCGTGCTCGCGGTGGGCGCGAGGTTCATCGGGCAGGCCTCTTTCGAGACCGCGGCGTTCAGGTTCACGTCGGCGAGCGTGCCGAGGCTCGATTCCGCGCGGCCCGTGATCGCGATCAGCTTCGCGCCGATCCGCTTCACGAGCGGCAGGATCGCGACGAGTTCCTCGGATTCGCCGGAATAGGAGATGCCGATGAAGACGTCGTCGGAGGTGACCATCCCGAGGTCGCCGTGGCTGGCCTCGGCCGGGTGGACGAAGAAGGCAGGCGTACCGGTGCTGGCCAGCGTGGCCGCGATCTTGCGGGCGATATGCCCCGATTTGCCGATACCGGACACCACCACGCGGCCGCGGCAGCCGAGCAGCAGCGCGACGGCCTGGACGAAGCCGCCGTCGAGCTGGTCGCGCAGCGCGCGCACGGCGTCCGCCTCGATGTCGAGCACGTCGCGGGCGAGCGCGAGCGCCCGGTCATCATTGATTTTCGCTATCATGCGCGGAGTATAGCAAAGGCGTTTGTTCGCCGCGCCGGGCCTTCGGACTCGTCCGAGGTCGCCTGACCACCGCCACCACCCGCGCCCGCATTGCCGTGGCCCCGACGAACGAGGACGCTTCGCCCGTGATTTCCCCGCTCGAAATGACCCTGCTGCTGCTGCTGGCCTCAGTGGTGGGCGTCGTCGTATTCCGTTCGTTGAACCTGCCGCCGATGCTCGGCTACCTGACCGTCGGCATCCTGGTCGGCCCGCATGCGTTCGGCATCGCGGCGGATCTGGAGCGGGCCGAGCATCTCGCGGAATTCGGCGTGGTGTTCCTGATGTTTTCGATCGGCCTCGAGTTCTCGCTGGCGAAGCTGAGGGCGATGCAGCGGCTCGTGTTCGGGCTCGGGCTGCTGCAGGTCGTCGCGACGCTCGTGCTCGCGCTCGTGCTGGGCATGCTGTTCGAGCACTGGGTGCACATCACGTGGCAGGGCAGCATCGCGCTCGGCGGCGCGCTGGCGATGTCGTCGACGGCGATCGTGTCGAAGATGCTCGCCGAGCGGCTCGAGATCGAGACCGAGCACGGTCGCAACATTTTCGGCGTGCTGCTGTTCCAGGATCTCGCGGTGGTGCCGCTGCTGATCGTGATCGCCGCGTTCGGCGCCGAATCGTCGAAGGACCTCGCGATCACGCTCGGCTTCGCGGCCGTCAAGATCGTGATCGCGCTCACGCTGCTGCTGGTCATCGGCCAGCGCTTCATGACGCGCTGGCTCAACGTCGTCGCGCGGCGCCGCTCGCAGGAACTGTTCGTGCTGAACCTGCTGCTCGTCACGCTCGGCGCCGCGTTCATCACCGACCGCTTCGGCCTGTCGCTCGCGCTCGGCGCGTTCATCGCGGGGATGCTGATCTCCGAGACGCCGTTCCGCCATCAGGTGGAGGAGGACATCAAGCCGTTCCGCGACGTGCTGCTCGGCCTGTTCTTCGTGACGACCGGGATGCTGCTCGACCCGCGCGTGATCTGGGAGCACCCGTTGCTCGTGCTCGGTTTCTTCGTCGGGCAGATCCTGTTCAAGGGGACGATGATCGCCGGGCTCGCGCGGCTGTTCGGCGCGACACCGGGCGTCGCGATGCGCACCGGCATCGGGCTCGCGCAGGCCGGCGAATTCGGCTTCGTGCTGCTGAACCTGATCCTCGACCGGCATCTCGTCGATTCGACGCTGCTGCAGGCGATCCTCGCGTCGATGCTGCTGTCGATGCTCGCGGCGCCGTTCCTGATCCAGAACGCCGACCGGATCGTGATGCGGCTGTCGTCGACCGAATGGATGCAGCAGTCGCTGCAGATGACGCGGATCGCGACACAAAGCCTCAAGCAGCGCGGCCACGTGATCATCTGCGGCTACGGCCGCGCGGGCCAGAACCTGGCGCGGATGCTCGAACAGGAAGGCATTTCGTACGTCGCGCTCGACCTCGACCCCGATCGCGTGAGCGCGGCTGCGACGGCAGGCGAATCGGTCGTGTTCGGCGACGCGGCGCGCCGCGAGTCGCTGCTCGCGGCCGGTATCCACCGCGCGGCGGCGGTGGCGATCACCTACGCGAACACGCCGTCCGCGCTGCGCGTGCTGCATCACGTGCACGAACTCGAGCCGACGCTGCCGGCGATCGTGCGCACCGTCGACGATGCCGATCTCGAGAAACTGCTCGCAGCCGGCGCGACCGAGGTGATTCCGGAGATCGTCGAGGGCAGCCTGATGCTCGCGTCGCATACGCTGGTGCTGGTCGGCGTGCCGATGCGCAAGGTCGTGCGGCGCGTCGAGGAAATGCGCGACGAACGCTACAGCCTGCTGCGCGGCTATTTCCGCGGCGCGGACGACGCGGACGACGACGACCACGAGCAGGTGCGGCTACAATCGGTGCCGGTCGATGCGCGCGCGGACGCGGTCGGGCGTTCGCTGGAAGAACTGGGGCTGTATGCACTCGGGCTCGAAGTCACGGCGATCCGCCGGCACGGCATCCGCGGCGTCGAACCCGATCCGCAAACCAAGCTGCGCGCGAGCGACATCGTCGTGCTGCGCGGGCTGCCCGAGGCGCTCGCGCTCGCGGAGGAGCGGCTGTCGCGCCATCGGCGCGAACCGCCAGCCGCGGCCGCCTGAGCGGCGCCTGGTTTGATAACCTGACCCGTATTTATTCGAAACGGTGCCCGATCTTCGCGCACCGTTTTTTTCGGAGAGTTTCATGCCGCATTCGTCGTCGGGCGCACCGCTCGATCCGGTCGCCTTCATCCATAGCCAGATCCGCACGGTGCCCGACTGGCCGCAGCCGGGCGTGATGTTCCGCGACATCACGACGCTGCTGCAGAGCCCGAAGGCGCTGCGCATCCTCGTCGACCTGTTCGTCGAGCGCTATGTCGATGCGAAGCTCGACTATGTCGCGGGCCTCGATGCACGCGGCTTCATCATCGCGCCGATCGTCGCGTACGAACTGAGCGTCGGCTTCGTGCCGATCCGCAAGGTCGGCAAGCTGCCGTACAAGACGCGCTCGGAATCGTACGACCTCGAATACGGCAGCGCGACGGTCGAGATCCACGAAGATGCGTGCAAGCCCGGCGATCGCGTGATCATCATGGACGACCTGATCGCGACCGGCGGCACGATGATGGCGGGGCGCAACCTGCTGCAGCGGCTCGGCGCGGAAGTCGTCGAGGGCGCCGCGATCATCGATCTGCCCGATCTCGGCGGCTCGGCGCTGCTGCGCAACGCGGGACTGCCGGTTTATACCGTCACCGAATTCGCCGGCCACTGAACGCCGGCCAGCCTGAGCTTCCACGTTACGCAGCGAGGTCACGATGCCCAACTTCATGCTGTTTCTCGCCACGTCGATCGCGATCACGTTCGCGCCGGGGCCCGATAACCTGCAGGTGCTCGCACGCGGCATCTCGCAGGGCCGCGCGGCCGGCTTCGTCGCCGCGCTCGGCTTCACGGCCGGGATCCTGTTCCACACGACGCTCGCGGCGCTCGGCGTCGCGGCCGTGCTGCGTTCGTCGCCGGTCGCGTTCCAGATCCTGAAGCTCGCGGGCGCCGCATACCTCGTGTGGATCGGCATCAAGGCGCTGCGCAGCCAGGGGCTTTCGAATGCGCATGCGCGCCCGCCGCAGCCGCTCGGCACGATCTTCCGGCAGAGCGTGATCGGCAACCTGATGAACCCGAAGGTCACGCTGTTCTTCGTCGTGTTCCTGCCGCAGTTCGTCGATCCGCACGGCGCGCAGAGCGTGACGCTGCAGATGTTCGAACTCGGCGCGCTGTTCATGCTGCAGACGGCCGCGGTCTTCTCGCTGTTCGGCGTCGGCGCGGGCATGATCGGCGCGTGGCTGAAGCGCCGTCCGAAGGCCGGCGTGTGGCTCGACCGGATCGCCGGCGCGACGTTCATCGCGATCGGCATCCGCGTGGCGCTGAAGGACTGACAGACAATGACGTTTCCGTGCATTGCGGCCGCACGCCGCTTCGATCCCGCTGCGCACCTGCGTTTCGAGATTGCCGGCCAGGCAGTCGGCTGGGTGCGCCGCCAGGACGTCGCCATGCTCGCCCGCTGGCCCGACGTGTTCGAGCTGACCGGCGAGCGTGTCGTGCTGTCGGCGCGCTACGACTCGGTCGACGCACGCAGCATGGCGCTGGCGAGCGCGATCGGCGCGCTTGCGGCCGAAGGCGCGATTCCCGGCTGGCGCGACGAGATCTACGCGATCCGCAACCGCTTCGACGATCCGCCGCTCGCGTACATCGAGCGCGCCGCGTCGCGCTTCTTCGGTACGCAGACTTACGCGGTGCATCTGAACGGCATCGTAGAATATGCGGTTGCGCCGGGCGAGCCGTCCGCCGCGGCCGCCCCTCAGATGTGGCTCGGCCGCCGCAGCGAGACGAAGGCAACCGACCCCGGCATGCTCGACAACGTCGTCGCGGGTGGAATCGGCTGGGGCCTGGGCGTTCACGAGACGCTCGCGAAGGAATGCTGGGAAGAAGCCGGCATTCCGGCCGAACTGGCCGCGCGCGCGATCGCGGGCCGCGCGGTGCAGGTGCTGTGCTCGCTGCCGGAAGGCACGCAGTCCGAACTGATCTTCGTATACGACCTGCGGCTGCCGCGCGACTTCGCGCCGCGCAACCAGGACGGCGAAGTGGCCGAGCACCTGCTGGCCGGCGTGCCCGAGGTGATCGGCTGGCTGCGCGCCGGCCGCGCGACGATGGATGCGAGCCTCGCGACGCTCGACACACTGCTGCGCCACCGCTGGATCCCGGCGGCCGACGCGGCGGGCATCGACGCCCTGTTCGCACCGGCCGCGTGACGCGTGCCGCGCACGCAGTCCGGCGGTGCGAACGGGCAATTTGACGAATACGGAAACGAAGGGAGTAGCGGTCATGCCGACCGATCACAGCTTTATCTTGAAACTGTCGTGCCCCGACCGGCACGGCATCGTCCATGCGGTCTCGGGCTTCCTGTTCGAGCGCAGCAACAACATCCTCGATTCGGCGCAGTTCGGCGACAGCCGCACCAGCGAGTTCTTCATGCGCGTGCATTTCGAGCAGGACGGTGGCGGCGCGGATGCCGCGACGGCGCTCGACACGCTGCGCCGGGAGTTCGCGCCGCTCGCCGAGCAGTTCTCGATGCGCTGGGAAATGCATGACGCGGCCGTGAAGCCGCGCGTCGTGATCATGGTGTCGAAGATCGGCCACTGCCTGAACGATCTGCTGTTCCGCTATCGCACCGGCCAGCTGCCGATCGAGATCCCGGCGATCGTGTCGAACCACAAGGAGTTCTACCAGCTCGCCGCGAGCTACAACATCCCGTTCCATCATTTCCCGCTGATCGGCGGCTCGTCCGATGCCGCGAAGGCCGCGCAGGAAGCGCGCGTGCTGGAAGTGATCGACGAGCACCAGGCCGATCTCGTCGTGCTCGCGCGCTACATGCAGATCCTGTCGCCGAACCTGTGCAAGCAGCTCGCCGGCCGCGCGATCAACATCCACCATTCGTTCCTGCCGAGCTTCAAGGGCGCGAAGCCTTACTACCAGGCGTTCGATCGCGGCGTGAAGCTGATCGGCGCGACCGCGCACTACGTGACGACCGATCTCGACGAAGGCCCGATCATCGAGCAGGAAGTCGAGCGCGTCGACCACAGCATGACGCCCGACCAGCTGACCGCGATCGGCCGCGACGTCGAATGCGTGACGCTGGCGCGCGCGGTGAAGTGGCACGTCGAGCACCGGATCGTGCTGAACGGGACGAAGACGGTCGTGTTCCGCTGATTTGCCGATTGCCGGCCGTCGGCTGGCCGGCAATCACAAACAAAAACGCCGCGCCCTTTACGGGACGCGGCGTTTTTTTATCGCTTCAGACGCGGGCTGCTTCAGATCAGCCGCAGCAGGTACAGCTCGCGCTTCAGGTACGCATAGAAGATCGGCGCGGCGATCACGCCCGGCAGCCCGAATGCGGCCTCCATGATCAGCATCGCGAGCAGCAGCTCCCATGCGCGCGACTCGATCTGGCCGCCGATGATCTTCGCATTCAGGAAGTATTCGAGCTTGTGGATGACCACGAGGAACGCGAGCGACGCGATCGCGGTGCCCATGCTGACCGACAGCGACACGGCGACGATCAGCGTGTTCGAGATCAGGTTGCCGATCACGGGCAGCAGGCCGACGATGAACGTGACGAGCACGAGCGTTTTCGACAGCGGCAGCCGCTGGTGGAAGATCGGCAGCGCGACGAGCAGGTAGATGCCCGTGAACACCGCGTTGATCGCCGAGATCTTGATCTGCGCGAACACGATCCGGCGGAATGCGTCGGCGAAGCGCGACACGCGCGTGACGAGCGCCGTGGACAGCGGCCGGCGCACCTTGCCGTGCTCGACGCCGATCGCGATCATCGCGCCGATGATCATCCCGAACAGCACGTGGCCGAAGCCGCGCGCGACGCTCTTGCCGCTTTGCTGGAGCTGGTCCATGTGTGAGTGCATCAGCACGGCGGCCTTCGTCTTCATCTGCTCGACGTCGACGGGCAGCAGGTTCGCGATCCAGGCCGGCGTGCGGGCGCGGGTCTGCTCGACGATCTGCATCAGCTGGTCGAGCAGGCTTTGCAGGTTCGGCACCGTGCGCTCGAAGTGTTCGATGATGCCGATCGTCAGGCCGGTCAACGCGCCGACGATCGCGATCGACAGCAGCACGACGGCGACCCAGCGCGCGCGCATGCTCGTGGTGTGGCGTTCGATGACGGGGGCGATCGTGTGGATCAGCTGGTAGACCAGCAGGCCGGCCAGCAGCCCGCCGAGCAGCTTGAGCTCGATCACGAGCCACATCGCGAGGATCGCGATCCCATAGCTGCCGATCTCGAGTGCCGACAGCTTCGGCAGGCTGAAGTCGCTCGTCAGCCGCACGCTGCGCAGGTGCGGTTCGCGATTCTGCGCATCGCGCGACGAGTCTGGTTGCTTCTCCATCGTGGATTCCTGTCGTTCGTGTGTCATGCCGCGGAATGCGCGGCAGAGCCGTGTTCGCCCGGCGCCGCACCGGATTGGTGCGTACGGCGAACCTTACGACCGTAAAGTATAGCCGCCATTATGGTCCCCAACGGGGCCGTTTGGCGCATGGTGTAAACGCAGGAGGGAAAACGAGAAGGGGCCGGTTCGGCGGTGCGCAAGGGCGCGCGGCCGGGCGGCCGCGCGCGGGAGGGGAGGCAGGCGGGATGCGTCAGCCGGCCGCGACCTTGCGGGTCGTGCGCTTGAGCAGCGGCGCGAGGTATTTGCCGGTAAAGCTCGCCTTCATCTTCGCGACCTGCTCGGGCGTGCCCTGCGCGATGATCTGGCCGCCGCCGGCACCGCCTTCGGGGCCGAGGTCGATCACCCAGTCGGCCGTCTTGATCACGTCGAGGTTGTGCTCGATGATCACGACCGTGTTGCCCTGGTCGCGCAGCCGGTGGATCACTTCCAGCAGCAGTGCGATGTCGTGGAAGTGCAGGCCGGTGGTCGGCTCGTCGAGGATGTACAGCGTGCGGCCGGTGTCGCGCTTGGAGAGCTCGAGCGACAGCTTCACGCGCTGCGCCTCGCCGCCCGACAGCGTCGTGGCCGACTGGCCGAGGCGGATGTAGCCGAGGCCGACGTCGAGCAGCGTCTTCAGCTTGCGCGCGATGACCGGCACCGCGCTGAAGAACTCGTACGCGTGCTCGACCGTCATGTCGAGCACTTCGCTGATGTTCTTGCCCTTGTACTGCACTTCGAGCGTTTCGCGGTTGTAGCGCTTGCCGTGGCACACGTCGCACGGCACGTAGACGTCCGGCAGGAAGTGCATTTCCACCTTCAGCACGCCGTCGCCCTGGCACGATTCGCAGCGCCCGCCCTTCACGTTGAACGAGAAGCGGCCCGGATCGTAGCCGCGCTCCTTCGAGGTCGGCACGCCCGAGAACAGCTCGCGGATCGGCGTGAACAGGCCCGTGTAGGTGGCCGGGTTCGAGCGCGGTGTGCGGCCGATCGGCGATTGGTCGACGTTGATCACCTTGTCGAAGTGCTCGAGGCCCTCGATAGCCTCGTGCGGCGCCGGCTCGGCAGACGAACCGTACAGGTGGCGCGCGACCGCGTGATACAGCGTGTCGTTGATCAGCGTCGACTTGCCGGAGCCCGACACGCCGGTAATGCAGGTCAGCAGGCCGACCGGTAGCTCCAGATCGACATGCTTCAGGTTGTTGCCGTGCGCGTCGACGATGCGCAGCATCCGCTCCGGATCGGGCGCGAGCCGCTCGTCCGGGTATTCGATCACGCGTTTGCCGAGCAGGTACTGGCCCGTCAGCGACTGCGGATTCGACTGCACCTGCTTCGGCGTGCCTTCGGCGACCACGACACCGCCGTGCTCGCCCGCGCCGGGGCCCATGTCGACGACGTAGTCGGCCGTGCGGATCATGTCCTCGTCGTGCTCGACGACGATCACCGAGTTGCCGAGGTCGCGCAGGTGCTTGAGGGTCGCGATCAGGCGGTCGTTGTCGCGCTGGTGCAGGCCGATCGACGGCTCGTCGAGCACGTACATCACGCCCGTGAGGCCCGAGCCGATCTGCGACGCGAGCCGGATGCGCTGCGCCTCGCCGCCCGACAGGGTTTCCGCGCTGCGCTCGAGCGACAGGTAGTCGAGGCCGACGTTGTTCAGGAAGGTGAGGCGCGCGACGATTTCCTTGATCACCTTGTCGGCGATCTCGCGCTTCGCGCCGTCGAGCGACAGGCCGTCGAAATAGCCGAGCGCGTCGCGCAGCGGCCAGCCGCTGATTTCAAAGATGCCGCGCGCGTAGTCGCCCGTGCCGATCCGCACGTGGCGCGCTTCGCGGCGCAGGCGCGTGCCGTCGCACGACGGGCACGGCTGGTTGTTCTGGTACTTCGACAGCTCTTCGCGCACCGCGACCGAATCGGTCTCGCGGTAGCGGCGCTCGAGGTTCGGGATGATCCCCTCGAACACGTGCTCGCGGATCGTCGTGCGGCCGCGCTCGTTGATGTACGAGAACGGGATCGTCTGCTTGCCCGAGCCGAACAGCAGCACCTTCCGGATCTTTTCCGGCAGATCCTCGAACGCGGCGTCGATGTCGAATTCGTAGAACGCCGCGAGACTCTGCAGCATCTGGAAGTAGAACTGGTTGCGGCGGTCCCAGCCTTTCACGGCGCCGGCGGCGAGCGACAGCGACGGGTGCGCGACGACCCGTTTCGGGTCGAAGAACGTGATCTGGCCGAGGCCGTCGCATTCCGGGCACGCGCCCATCGGGTTGTTGAACGAGAACAGGCGCGGCTCGAGCTCCTGCAGCGAGTACGAGCAGATCGGGCACGCGAACTTCGAGCTGAACAGGTACTCGCGGTCGGTGTCCATCTCGAGCGCGATCGCGCGGCCGTCGGCGAGGCGCAGCGCCGTCTCGAACGATTCGGCGAGCCGCTGCTTCATGTCCGGGCGCACCTTCAGGCGGTCGACGACGACGTCGATCGTGTGCTTGTCGTTCTTCTTCAGCTTCGGCAGCGACTCGACCTCGTAGATCTTCGCGACGCCTTCGTTCGCGGCGCCGCCGCCCGAGCGCACGCGAAAGCGCACGAAACCCTGCGCCTGCATGTCCTCGAACAGCTCGGCATGCTCGCCCTTGCGGTCCGCGACGACGGGCGCGAGGATCATCAGCTTGGTTTCCTCGGGCAGCGCGAGTGCGGCGTCGACCATCTGCGACACGCTCTGCGCTTCCAGCGGGATGTCGTGGTCCGGGCAGTACGGTGTGCCGACACGTGCGAACAAAAGTCGCAGGTAGTCGTGGATTTCCGTGACCGTGCCGACGGTCGAACGCGGGTTGTGGGACGTCGCCTTCTGCTCGATCGAGATCGCCGGCGACAGGCCTTCGATCAGGTCGACGTCGGGTTTCTCCATCAGCTGCAGGAACTGGCGGGCATACGCGGACAGGCTTTCGACGTAGCGGCGCTGGCCCTCGGCATAAAGGGTATCGAACGCGAGCGACGACTTGCCCGACCCGGACAACCCGGTAATCACGACCAGCTTGTGGCGCGGCAGGTCGAGATTGACGTTTTTCAGGTTGTGGGTACGCGCCCCACGGATACGGATCTGTTCCATGAACCTGGCGAAAATGGAGGGAACCAAACCTGCTACTATAACGGCTTTTCGAGGCCGTCGTTTGGGGTCCCCAGCCTTAGCAGCAGGTGGCAGCAAGATGGCGCCTGCGCCGGGAAAAGTGGCCGCAGCGGCCGCGCCGCGCGGTTCCGGGCGGCCTGCGGGCTGCCTGAATCCTGCCCCGACGTGTTGCCGGCCAAGCCTTCCGGGCCGCTGGTCCTGATCTTCCGCCGCCCGGTGTCGGGCGGACATTCCGATCATTCGAAATTCATTCCCGATGTCCAATCCGTCTGCCACGTCTTCCCGCATGACCGCGCCTGAATTGCGCGCGACCACGTCGCTCGCGGCGATCTTCGCGCTGCGCATGCTCGGCCTGTTCATGATCATGCCGGTGTTCTCGGTCTACGCGAAAACCATCCCGGGCGGCGACAACGTGCTGCTCGTCGGCATCGCGCTCGGGGCCTACGGCGTCACGCAGTCGCTGTTCTACATCTTCTACGGCTGGGCGTCCGACAAGTTCGGCCGCAAGCCGGTGATCGCCACCGGCCTCGTGATCTTCGCGATCGGCAGCTTCATCGCCGCGTTCGCGCACGACATCACGTGGATCATCGTCGGCCGCGTGATCCAGGGGATGGGCGCGGTGTCGTCCGCGGTACTCGCGTTCATCGCCGACCTGACCTCCGAGCAGAACCGCACGAAGGCGATGGCGATGGTCGGCGGCTCGATCGGCGTGTCGTTCGCGGTCGCGATCGTCGGTGCGCCGATCGTGTTCCACTGGGTCGGGATGAGCGGGCTGTTCGCGATCGTCGGCGTGCTGTCGATCCTCGCGATCGGCGTGGTGCTGTGGATCGTGCCCGATGCGGCCAAGCCCGTGCACGTGCCCGCGCCGTTCGGCGAGGTGCTGCACAACATCGAGCTGCTGCGCCTGAATTTCGGCGTGCTGGTGCTGCATGCCACGCAGACGGCGCTGTTCCTCGTCGTGCCGCGCCTGCTCGTCGACGGCGGCCTGCCGGTCGCCTCGCACTGGAAGGTCTACCTGCCGGTGATGGGGCTCGCGTTCGTGATGATGGTCCCGGCGATCATCGTCGCGGAAAAACGGGGCAAGATGAAGCCGGTGCTGCTCGGCGGCATCCTGGCTATCCTGATCGGCCAATTGCTGCTGGGCAGCGCGCCGCATACCATCCTGATTGTGGCGGCGGTTCTTTTCGTCTACTTCCTCGGCTTCAACATCCTGGAAGCGTCGCAGCCGTCGCTCGTGTCGAAGCTCGCGCCCGGTTCGCGCAAGGGCGCGGCCACGGGTGTTTACAACACCACGCAGTCGATCGGGCTCGCGCTCGGCGGCATCGTGGGCGGCTGGCTGCTGAAGCACGGTGGCGCCAATATGGTGTTCTACACGTGCTCGGGGCTCGTTGCCGCGTGGCTTATAATCGCGGCCAGCATGAAAGCGCCGCCGCGCAAGGCCTGAACTCACTTCGGGCAGGCACCGGCGGCGCTCGCCGGCTTGCCCGGCGGGCCGCACCGACAGCATGAGCGGGCGGCCCGGCATCGAATTTACTGGAGAAACACATGGCATCCGTCAACAAGGTCATCCTCGTCGGCAATCTCGGCGCCGATCCTGAAGTCCGTTACCTGCCGAGCGGCGACGCGGTTGCGAACATCCGTCTCGCGACGACCGACCGCTACAAGGACAAGGCGAGCGGCGATTTCAAGGAAATGACCGAGTGGCATCGCGTCGCGTTCTTCGGTCGCCTGGCGGAAATCGTCAGCGAGTACCTGAAGAAGGGTTCGTCGGTCTATATCGAAGGCCGCATCCGCACGCGCAAGTGGCAGGGTCAGGACGGCCAGGATCGTTACTCGACCGAAATCGTCGCCGACCAGATGCAGATGCTCGGCGGCCGCGGCGGTGCGGGCGGCGGCGGTGGCGGCGGTGACGAAGGCGGTTACGGCGGCGGCTACGGTGGTGGTGGCGGCGGCGGTGGCCGTGGCGAGCAGATGGAGCGTGGCGGTGGCGGCGGTGGTCGTGCCGGCGGCGCAGCGCGTGGCGGTGCAGGCGGCGGCGCGCAAAGCCGTCCGAGCGCACCGGCAGGCGGCGGCTTCGACGAGATGGACGACGATATTCCGTTCTGATCGGCAAGTCGGCATCCCGCATCACGATGGGCCCGAACGTCCGAGTCAAGCCAGTTGCTTGGCCCGGGCCTTCGGGCCTTGTTTCGTTTACGTCGATGTTCCTTGCGCGCCAGGCAAACCGTGGCTGACGAACTTCCCGACCTCATCGCTCCGCAGCTCGACGTGTTGTTCTGCGGGATCAACCCGGGCCTGACCGCAGCCGCCACCGGGCATCACTTCGCGGGGAGAAGCAACCGCTTCTGGCGCGTGATTCATCTCGCGGGCTTCACGCCGGCGGAAATCTCGCCGCAGGACGATCACGCGATTCTTCAATATGGCTGCGGCCTGACCGCGGTGGTGAAGCGGCCGACCGCGAGCGCCGATCAGCTTTCGCGCGCGGAATTCATCGCTGCGGCCGCGGAGTTCGACCAGAAGCTGGCGCGTTACAGGCCGCGCTTCGTCGCCTTTCTCGGCAAGGCGGCGTACTCGGCGCTTTCCGGGCAGCGAGAAATCGAGTGGGGGCTGCAACCGGCCCGCATGCAGGGGGCGAGCGTCTGGGCGCTGCCCAATCCGAGCGGGAGAAACCTCGCGTTCGGTCTCGACGATCTGGTCGACGCATACCGTCAGCTTCGTCTGCAGGCGAAGGCCGTTTCCGGTCTTCAACCGGAGCGGCAGGATGCGGCGCAGTGAAACCGCGCGTCGGTGGCCGGGCACCGTGCTGCCCCGCGCATTCTTCGACCGAGTCGCCACCGACGTCGCGCCGCAACTGCTGAACAAGATCCTTGCGGCCGCGGACGGCCGAGCCGGCCGGATCGTCGAAGTGGAAGCCTATGCCGGCGCGATCGACCCGGCTGCGCATACCTACCGCGGCAAGACGCCGCGCAATGCGACGATGTTCGGGCCGCCGGGGCACCTGTACGTCTATTTCACGTATGGCATGCACTGGTGCTGCAACTGCGTGTGCGGCCCGGATGGCACGGGAACGGGTGTGCTGATCCGTGCGCTCGAGCCGCTGCACGGACTCGAGCAAATGCGTGCGGCGCGGCCGCCGCGGACGCGCGATCGCGACCTGTGCCGGGGACCGGCGCGGCTGACCCAGGCGATGGGGATCGGCGGCGCGCAGGATGGTGTCGACCTGATCGGCGCGCACGAAGGGTTCGCGATCGTCGACGACGGCATTGCGCCGCCCGCCGATCCGGCGGGCGGGCCGCGCATCGGCATTCGTGTCGGCACGGATCTGCCGTGGCGTTGGAGCGTGCCGGGCAACCTGTACGTATCGGGGCCAGTGACGCGCCGCTGATACACCGCGTGCCAGGATGCGCACAATTCGACCTGCGTCACGCGCCCGCCATTATTGACCGGCTAAGCTTGTCTTTTCGACGTGATCGATCGAGGAGACACAATGCGGCGGGTCGTATTCAACCAGAAGGGCGGCGTGGGCAAATCGACAATCGTCTGCAACCTGGCGGCGATCAGCGCGAGCGAAGGGCTGCGCACGCTCGTCATCGACCTCGATGCGCAGGCGAATTCGACGCGTTACCTGCTCGGCGACGCCGCAGCCGACGCGCAGCCAGGTGTCGCCGATTTCTTCGAAACCGCACTGACCTTCAACTTCCGCCCGGTGGACGTCGCGTCGTTCATTCATCCGACCCCGTTCGAAGGGCTCGACGTGATGCCCGCGCATCCGGAGCTCGACACGCTGCACGGCAAGCTCGAGTCGCGCTACAAGATCTACAAGCTGCGCGACGCGCTGAACGAGCTCGACACCTACGACGCGGTGTACATCGACACGCCGCCCGCGCTGAATTTCTATACACGCTCGGCGCTGATCGCGGTCGAGCGCTGCCTGATCCCGTTCGACTGCGACGATTTCTCGCGCCGTGCGTTGTACACGCTGCTCGAGAACGTGAAGGAAATCCAGCAGGACCACAACGCGGCGCTCGAGGTGGAAGGGATCGTCATCAACCAGTTCCAGCCGCGGGCGAGCCTGCCGCAGCGGCTGGTCGACGAACTCGTCGAGGAAGGGCTTCCGGTGCTCGCGTCGAGGTTGTCGGCGTCGGTGAAGATCCGCGAGTCGCATCAGCAGTCCAAGCCGGTGATCCATCTGGAACCCGGGCACAAGCTCGCGCAGGAGTTCCTCGCGCTGCACCGCGAACTGGCCGGCTGATTCCGCACCCGCCTGACGAACCCGCGGCCGCATCATGCGGCCGTTTTTTTTGCGGCTGTAATTCATATGATCATTTATTCCGTCATTAATAATGCCGAAAACGATTTCATAATAAATCCAGAAAAAACGATTACATAGGTGACCGCTCCATTTTCAATACGCCCCGGTTTTCTAATAAACGGAATAATGAATTGGTAAATGTTGCGCGACATCATGAAGTTATCCTGTAAAAAGGTAAAAATACATTGCGGGACAGAGTGACGTGCGGTGTCGTCTGCGATGTCGGCGCATCAGGGGTTCCAGCGGTCACCTTGGATTAAGATAAGGGTTTATACCTAGCATTAATGCCATTTAATTGACAATTAATCGATCTAGAATGGGGTCCTTCAACTTCCCGCGCTCAAATGAGTGACGGGTTGTCAATAAGGAAGCCTGCTGTCGATCCGGCTTCCAATTTTCTTTACGTCGTCTCTCGCATTGCTAACAGGAGCGTGCCCGATGTCCGTATTTGCCCCCGAAAAAATCAACGCCGAATATCAATCCGGTATTGCAGCGTGGTTTGCGATTGCCCGTCCGGCGATCCAAGGTTTCGAGGCTGTCGTCGAACTCAACCTGCAAGCGGCCCGGACGGCGCTTGAGGAGTACGAGGACAAGCTGAAGAACGCATTCAACAGCAGCAACCCGGCCGTGGGCTTCGCGCAGCAGGTCGCCGTACCGCAGGAAGCAGCCGGCAAGGCCGTGTCGTACGGCCGCCATCTGTTCGACATCGCCGTGTCGACGCAGGCCGAATGGGCGAAGGTCGCGCAAGCGCAATACGAACAGAACGACAAGCGCCTGAAGGACGTGCTCGGCGAACTGTCGAAGCATGCGCCGGCCGGCTCGGCGCCGGTGGTGGCCGCGCTGAACTCGGCGCTGTCGGCGGCGACCGCCGCAGCCGATTCGGTTCGCGCCGCGACGGGTCAGGCAATCGAAGCCGCACAGAGCGGCTTCGATGCGGTCAGCGAAACGGCCACGCGCGGCGCGAAGCAAACGGCTGCCGCCGCACGCAAGGACGCCTCGGCCGCGCGCGAATCGGCTGCGTGATCGCGTAGCCACGCAAGCACGTGTCGCGCATGAGTGCGACACGATCGATCGGCGCCGGATGGCGCCGGACGCCGCGTGTGCCGCGTGGCGTCCGGCGAACCTCCGGTTTGCCGCAAGACGCCGGTGAACCGGCGAGCCGTACCGGTGTGCCGCCCGTTCGAACGGACGGCGCGCGCCGTATGGCGGCGTGCGACCGCAATCGAGCCGAGTGGCCCGAAATGCGCGATCGCCAGCCAAGGCCGGCACGCGACGGCGTCGGAACGACCAACTGATTTCGATGCAGGAACTGGACATGACGGATGTAGTGATCGTATCGGCCGCGCGGACCGCGGTCGGCAAATTCGGCGGCTCGCTTGCGAAGATTGCGGCGCCCGAGCTGGGCGCGACGGTGATCCGCGCGGTGCTGGAGCGTGCGGGCGTGAAGCCCG
>NZ_VWWH01000047.1:0-54486 GCF_011753045.1 Burkholderia sp. Ap-955 | reverse complement strand
TGCCCGCGCTCCTCGTCGAATGGCTCGCGAAGCGGCTGCTGCGACGCGCGCTGGCCGCAGTGGCCACTCGGCGCGCCGACACGTCGCGCCGCACCGCGCCCGAATCCGCTACACCCGACTCCGCGACGCTCGACGACGACGACGCGCCACCGGGCACAGCCGCCCCGCCCGATGCGCCCGACACCCCGAACGCCGCGCCCGCATCGTCGCAAGGCCGCGGCCACGCGCGCCGCCACACCACGCTGCTGCACCGGATGCCGCGCGCGCTCGTCAGCCTTGCGTTGCGTGCCGTGCCGCTGCTCGTGTTCGTCGGCGTCGCGAGCCTGACGATGTCGCTGATCGGCGATACGGACGCCCCGGTCGAATCCGCGCTCGAAGCGCTGATCGACATCTACGTGATCTGCCGGCTCGTCACGATCGTCAGCCGGCTGTTCTTCCAGCCCGATGCGCGGCAATTGCGGTTGCTGCATATCAGCGACGCATGGGCCGACTTCGCGCAACGCTCGATCGCGCGGATCGTGATCGTGGTCGGCGCCTGTACGGCCGCGGTTGAGATCGCCGCGAGCTTCGGCCTCAGCGACGCCGCTCACGTCGCGCTGCTGAAAGCCGTCGCACTCGTCGGGCACCTGATGATCTCGGCGCTGATCCTCCAGTGCCGCCTGCCGGTCGCCGCGCGGATCCGCGCGGCCGGCGAGGATCGTCCGTCGTTCACGATGATCGCCAACGCGCTCGCGGACGCGTGGGCGCCCGTCTCGGTCTTCATCGTGATGGCGCTGTGGTTCGTGTGGGCGCTTGACGTCCACAACGGCTACCGCGTGCTGATCACGCTCGGCGGCCGCTCGATCGCCGTGATGATCGGCATGCGGATCGTGTCGATCGTCGTGTTCGGCGCGCTCGCGCGCCTGTTCCAGCGCCGCGACGAAGACCGCACGCTCGTCCATCTGCACGCATACCGCTACTACCCGCTGCTTCGCCAGTTCGTGTCGGGCGCGATCGGCATCGTGACCATCGTGCTGCTGCTGCAGATCTGGGGCGTGCCGATCTTCCGCGCGTTCGAAACCGGCACGATCGGCCACCGGCTCGCGTCGGCGCTGATGACCATCGCCATCGCGGCCATCGTCGCACTCATCGTGTGGGAAGCCGCGAACATCGCAATCGAGCGCCGCCTGCAACGATGGACGCGCGAAGGCAATCTCATGCGCGCGGCGCGGCTGCGCACGCTGCTGCCGATGCTGCGCACGCTGCTGTTCGTGATGATCGCGCTCGTCGTCGTGCTGACGGGCCTCAGCCAGCTCGGCGTGAACGTCGGCCCGCTGCTTGCCGGCGCCAGCATCTTCGGTGTCGCGCTCGGCTTCGGCTCGCAAAAGCTCGTGCAGGATTTCATCACCGGGATCTTCCTGCTGATGGAAAACGCGATGCAGGTCGGCGACTGGGTCACGCTCGCCGGCGTGTCGGGCACAGTCGAGTACCTGTCGATCCGCACCGTGCGGCTGCGCGCCGGCGACGGATCGTTGTACACGATCCCGTTCAGCTCGGTGACGACCGTCAACAATACGAATCGCGGGCTCGGCAACGCGGCCGTCAAGATCAGCATTGCCTACGGCGAGGATATCGATCGCGCGATCGCGACGCTGAAGGAGATCGGTGCCGCATTGCGCGACGATCCGAAATACCGCGACGGCATCCTGTCGGACTTCAGCTACTGGGGTATCGACCAGGTCGACGGCGCGACGCTCGCGCTGGCCGGACAGATGCAATGCACGGACTCGACGCGCTGGAGCGTGCAGCGTGAATTCAACCGGCGGATCGCGGAGACGTTCCGCGAGCGCGGCATCCGGATCGCCAATCCGCAGCGCAGCGTCGTTGCGTACGCGGACGGATCGCGGCCGGTGGTCGATGACGAAAACGGCAACAACAGTGGCCACGGTGGCAACGGCCATGCTGCCGAAGTGACGGCCCGGCCGCGGTCGCCGGCCGCCCCGGAGCACAAGCCGGACGGGGGCTGACGGCGCGCCGCGTTCAACGCGCGGCGGGCTTGCTCCCGCGCCGCGGGCCTTTCGCGGCGGGCGTCGACGCCCCCGCCTTCGCCGTACGTTTCGCCGTCGCGCCCGGCTCCCGCTTTGCGCCGGCTTCAGGATCGGCGGCCAATGCGTCGCGCTGCGCGTGCCATTGCTGGAGCAGCACCCGCGTCTGCTCGGCAATCGTGTCGATCAGCAATTCCGCGCGCTCGCCTTCGAATGCCTCCCATTCGAGCAGCTGCAGCGCCGAACGCTGCGCGATGTGGAACACCGTGATCTGCCCGAACAGGCTCAGCGCACGCAAGCGCGTGACGGGATCGTTGGCCGGCCGCCCCGAGATGCGGCCGATCAGTTCGGCGCTCACGTCGTTGAGCGGCTTGCGCATGCGCGTCATCAGGATTTCGCTCGCGCTCGCCGGCTCCTGGCCGCCTTGCTCGCGTGCAAAGAACATCCGCTGGTTCATCGTCTTCGGCGCCGTGAACATCCGGTCCGACAGCGCGCGCAGCAGCCCGACGAACGCATCGATCAGCACGTCGACGTCCGCGTCCGCATCGAGCATCGCCCACGCATGGCCGACCGACGGCGCGAACACTTCCCAGCCGTGCTCAGCGATCGTCTCCACGCACGCGCGGTACACGCCTTCCTTGTTCTCGAAGTAGTACTGGAGCGCCGGCGCGTTCACGCCGGCCATCGCGGCGATCTCGCGTGTCGATGCGCCCGCGAACCCGCGCTCGCCGAACAGTTCGATCGCCGCCTCGATGATCCGCTGGCGCGTTTCGTCGCCACGGGCGTAGCCGCCCGCCGACGTACGGCGCAGCTTCTTCGCTTCGTTCATGCCTTCCTCGTCATTCGATCGACCGACATTCTACTTGACACAATTTTATCAACTGGAATAATTCTTCCACTTGGAATAAATTGGATGCCAGCATGTCGACGCTGCAAGATTCGCCACAGAAAGCAAATCGTCAGGAAAACGGAACAACCCCGCGCAACAGCAACGGCACGAAACGGCGCGTCCTGCTCGTCGTCGCCGTGCTTGCGGTGATCGGCGGCGCCGTCTGGCTCGGCCGATGGTGGACGGTCGGCCGCTTCATCGAAAGCACCAACGACGCGTACCTGCAGGCGGACAGCATGACCGCCGCGCCGAAGGTCGCCGGCTACGTGACCGATGTGTACGTGCGCGACAACCAGGCCGTGAAGGCCGGCGATCCGCTCGTGCGGCTCGACGTCCGCCAATACCAGGTCGCGCTCGCACAGTCGCTTGCGACCGTCGACGCGCGCCGCGCCGACATCGCACGCGCCGAGGCCGACATCAGCCAGCAGCATGCGAATCTCGAACAAGCCGACGCACAGGCGAAGGTGTCGCGTATCAACGCGCAGCACGCCAGCGACGAATACGCGCGCTATGCGCCGCTCGCCGCGACCGGCGCGGAAACGCACGAACGCGTGGCCGACCTGAAGAGCACGCGCGATCAGGCGGCCGCGACGCTCGCCGCGAACAATGCGTCGATCGCCGCCGCCCGCACACAGATCGCGTCGTTCACCGCGCAGCTCCAGCAGGCGCGCGCCCAGCTCGAAGCCGCGCAGGCCAGCGCCGCACAGGCGCAGCTCGACCTCGACAACACGATCGTGCGCAGCACCCTCGCCGGCCGCGTCGGCGATCGCACGGTGCGCGTCGGTCAATACGTGCAGCCCGGCACGCGCCTGCTGACCGTCGTGCCCGTCGACGCGATCTATCTCGTCGCGAACTTCAAGGAAACGCAGATCGGCAACATGCGCATCGGCCAGCCCGTCGAACTGCACGTCGACGCGCTGCCGGACGGCGCGCTGTCCGGCGTCGTCGACAGCTTCGCTCCCGGCACGGGCGCGCAATTCGCGCTGCTGCCGCCCGAGAATGCGACCGGCAACTTCACGAAGATCGTCCAGCGCGTGCCGGTGCGCATCCGCCTCGCCGCGGACGCCCGCGCGCAGCGCATGCTGCTGCCGGGGCTGTCGGTGACGGTCGACGTCGATACGCGCCCGGCCCGCGACGAGACGCATCATGGCTGAACCGTCCGCCACGATGCCCATGCCGCCGCACGAAGGCCGTGCGAGCGTGACCGACTGGATCGCGGTCGCCGCCGGCGCGCTCGGCGCGCTGATGGCGACCCTCGACATCTCGATCACGAACTCCGCGCTGCCGCAAATCCAGGGTGAAATCGGCGCGACCGGCACCGAAGGCACGTGGATCTCGACCGGCTACCTGATGTCGGAGATCGTAATGATTCCGCTCGCCGCGTGGCTCACGCGCGTGTTCGGGCTGCGCAATTTCCTGCTGACGAACTCCGCGCTGTTCATCGCGTTCTCGATGATGTGCGGCTGGTCGCATTCGCTGCCGATGATGATCGCCGGCCGGATAGGCCAGGGCTTCACCGGCGGTGCGCTGATCCCGACTGCACAAACCATCATCCGCACGCGGCTGCCGCTGTCGCAGTTGCCGGTCGGCATGACGCTGTTCGGCCTGATCGTACTGCTCGGGCCGCTGTTCGGCCCGGTGCTCGGCGGCTGGCTCGCGGAGAACGTCAGCTGGAGCTGGTGCTTTTTCCTGAACCTGCCGGTGTGCCTGTTGCTGATGGCGCTGTTGATATTCGGGCTGCCGTCGGACCGCCCGCAATGGCATTCATTCCTGAACGCGGACTGGCTCGGGATCTTCGGCCTCGCGATCGGTCTGAGCTCGCTCACCGTCGTGCTCGAGGAAGGCCAGCGCGAACGCTGGTTCGAATCGCAGATGATCGTCACGCTGAGCCTCGTGTCGCTCGCCGGGATGATCCTGATCGCGTTGTCGCAGATCTTTGCGAAGCGGCCGATCATGCGACTGTCGCTGATGCGCAACCCGCGCTACGCGAGCGTGATCGTGATCGTGTCCGCGGTCGGTGCCGGGCTGTACGGCGTGTCCTACCTGCTGCCGCAGTTCCTGGCGATCGTCGCCGGCTACAACGCGGAACAGGCGGGCGCGATCATGCTGCTGTCGGGGCTGCCCGCCTTCCTCGTGATGCCGATCCTGCCGCGCCTGCTCGGCAAGGTCGATTTCCGCATCCTCGTGATCTCGGGGCTGCTGCTGTTCTGCCTGAGCTGCATGCTCGACATCAGCCTGACCGCGCAGAGCGTCGGCCACGACTTCGTCTGGTCGCAACTGATCCGCGGCGTCGCGCAGATGCTCGCGATGATGCCGCTCAACCAGGCCTCGATGGCGGCCGTCGCACGCGAAGACTCGGGCGATGCCGCCGGGCTTTACAACATGGCGCGCAATCTCGGCGGCTCGATCGGGCTCGCGATCATCGGCACCGTGATCGACCGGCGCACGACCTTCCATACGGCCGCGCTCCGCGAATCGGTGACGGCGAACTCGCTGATCGGGCAGGACCGGCTGTCGGCCTATGCGGCCAACTGGTTCTCGCACACGGGCGACCTCGCGTATTCGAACATGCGCGCGCTCGGACAGCTGGCGCAGCAGATCCAGATCCAGGCGATCGTGATGACCTATTCCGAAACCTTTTACCTGCTGGGCCTCGCGCTGCTTGCCTGCGTGCCGCTCGCGCTGCTGCTGAGAACGCCGCGCGGGCCGCAGCCGATGTCGTCCGGCCACTGAACCGTCTTACGCGATGAAACCCTTCTCCCTGCCCCGCCGCCCCGCGCTCACGCTGTGCGCGGCCGCATGCCTGCTCGCCGGCTGCACGGTCGGCCCCGACTATCGCGGCGCGCCCGCAGCACCGGATGCGCCGACCTTCGTGCGCGCGCCGGCCTCCGGCGTCGACCCCGCCGCGCCCGCGCCGAGCGCATGGTGGCGCGCGCTCAACGATCGCCAGCTCGACGACCTGATCACCGCCGCGCTCGCGTACAACCCCGATCTGCACGCCGCACAAGCCCGCTTGCGCGCGTCGCGCGCGCAGCTCTCGCAACAACGTGCGGCCCAGTTGCCGAAGTCGTCGGCCACCGTCGCCGCCATCCGCATGCGCGAGCCGGATGTCAGCGCGCTCGGTTCGCTGCTGCCGTCCAACGGTTCGAGCCAATCGGGTGGCACCTCGCCGTCGCTGGGTGGCTCGGGCCCGCTGCTGCTCTATTCGGCAGGCTTCGACGCCACCTGGGAAATCGACCTGTTCGGCGGTACGCGCCGCGCGGTCGAAGCAGCATCTGCGCAAGCGGAAGCGGTCGACGCCGATCTCGCCGACACGCAGGTGTCGATCGCTGCCGAAGTCGCTAACGCGTATATCGACCTGCGCGATCAACAGCAGCGGCTTGCGCTGTCGCGGCGCACTGCCGAGCTGCAGCAGACGATGCTCGAACTCACGCAGCAGCGTCGCGCGCGTGGCGTTGCCGCGGATGTCGACATCGAACGCCTGACGACGCAAGTCGAAAGCACGCGCGCATCGCTGATCCCGCTCGACGCGCAGGTGACGGAATCGCTCGACCGGCTCGCGATCCTGACGGGCCGTGCGCCCGGTGCGCTCGACGCGGCGCTGTCGACACCGGATGCGCCGCTGCCGACGCTACCCAGCAGCGTCGCGATCGGCGATCCGGCCACGCTGCTGAAACAGCGCCCCGACATTCGCGCGGCCGAGCGCCGGCTCGCTTCGAGCAATGCGCAGATCGGCGAGCACGTCGCCGATTATTTCCCGAAGGTGACGTTGCTCGGCGATCTCGGCTTCAGCGCGACGGACCCGGGCCACCTGTTCCGCAAGCAGAACTTCACCTGGGTCGGCGCGCCGTATCTGCAATGGAACATTCTCGACTTCGGGCGTACGCGCGGTGCAGTGCGCGCGGCCGAAGCATCGCGAGACGAGGCGGAAGCGAATTATCAGAAGGCGGTGCTCGGTGCCTTGCAGGACGCCAACACGGCATTGCAGCGTTACGGGCACCAGCGCGAGCATGTCGTTGCGCTCACCAAGGTGCAGACATCGGCCGTGCATTCCCGATCGCTGATGGACGAGCGTTATCGTGCAGGCGTCGCATCGATGATCGACCTGCTCGATACGCAACGCGAAGCGTTGTCCGCGCAACAGAACGTGATCGCCGGGCAGGCCGAG
This sequence comes from Burkholderia sp. Ap-955, assembly GCF_011753045.1. Classification (NCBI taxonomy): domain Bacteria; kingdom Pseudomonadati; phylum Pseudomonadota; class Betaproteobacteria; order Burkholderiales; family Burkholderiaceae; genus Burkholderia; species Burkholderia sp. Ap-955. Next base: position 47,405 of record NZ_VWWH01000047.1, on the reverse strand, counting down.
CTGATCAAGGACTACGTGTCGCTGCAGAAGAACCTCGGGCTCGGGTGGCAGGCTGGCGCGGGATGATGCCGAGTTGTTCGGTGCCGCGCAGCCGGGTTCGTCGAGGCTGCTGCGGCACCGATGCCAGACATCCGGATCGCAAAAATTCACGCAAGGCATCGCGCGTTCAATGAGTCCGCGTTCGACGCTTGCTGATCGCTTCACGGCACGCGACGCAACAACTCATTGCGCGCGCAACAATATTCATCGCCCGCGCCGATGAGAACCGCGCTCACGCCGTATCGACGCCGTCGCTATCGGAAACATATCGAATATCAATTAGCCAATCGTCTGACGATCTCTTCTAATTCAGTCGGCTTCCCCACCACCGATCGGATTCAAGGAGTTCCATCGTCATGTCCTCATCCTCCCGTCGCGTGCTGAGACACGCAGTCGCCGCGATCTGCGTTGCACTTTCCGCGTCTCCCCATGCCGCCGAACTCACGCGAGACACGGGCGCCCCCGTCGGCGACAACGAGAATTCGCAGACGGCCGGCCCTGCCGGCCCCGTGCTCCTGCAAGACTCCGCACTCATCGAGAAACTGCAGCGCTTCGATCGCGAACGCATTCCGGAACGTGTCGTGCATGCACGCGGCACCGGCGCATTCGGCGAGTTCGTGCCGACCGCCGACATCTCGAACCTGACGAAAGCGAAGGTCTTCACACCCGGCACCCGCACGCCCGTGTTCGTGCGCTTCTCCACCGTGATGGGCTATCGCGGCTCGCCTGAACAGGCGCGCGATCCGCGCGGTTTCGCGGTGAAGTTCTATACGCAACAGGGCAACTGGGACATGGTCGGCATCAACTGGCCCGTGTTCTTCATTCGCGACGGCATCAAGTTCCCCGACTTCGTTCACGCGAACAAGCCGAGTGCCGTGACCGGCGTGCAGGACCCGAACCTCGCATTCGACTTCTTCGCACACACGCCCGAAGCGACGAACATGCTGACGATGCTGTACACGAATGCGGGCATGCCCGATTCGTATCGTCACATGGACGGCTTCGCGGTACACGCGTTCAAGTTCGTCAATGCGCACGGCGACGTGCACTACGTGAAATTCCACTGGAAAAGCCAGCAAGGCGTGCACGGCCTGCGTCCGCAAGACATCGCCGCATCGATCGGGCGCGACTGGAACATGATGACGAACGACCTGTACGGCGCGTTGAAGCAAAGCGACTTCCCGAAGTGGGATCTGTACGTGCAGGTGCTCACGCCGCAGGACCTGAACCGTTTCGACTTCGATGCGCTGGACGATACGAAGGTCTGGACCGGTGTGCCCGAGCGCAAGATCGGCACGATGACGCTGAACCGCGTGCCCGACAACTACTTCCAGTCGACCGAGGAATCGGCGTTCGCACCGTCGCGACTCGTGCCCGGCATCGAGCCGTCCGAAGACCGGATGCTGCAGGACCGGCTGTTCGCGTACGCCGATACGCAGATGTACCGGCTCGGCGCGAACTACATGGACCTGCCGATCAACCGGCCCGTCGTGCCGATGGTCAACAACAACCAGGACGGCAAGATGAACGCCGGCGACCGCAAGGGCGAGGTGAACTACGAACCGTCGACGCTGCATGAACTCGCGCCGGATCCGCAATACAAGTCCGTGCGCATGACGCTCGGCGGAACGACGCAGCAGGAAGCGATCCACAAGAAGCTGCGGTTCCGCCAGGCCGGCGAGTACTACCGCGGCCTGTCGCAGCAGGACAAAGACGACCTGATCACCGCGCTGTCCGGCGATCTCGGCAAGGTGACGAACGCGCACAACCAGTACGCAATGCTGTCGTACTTCTACAAGGCCGATGCCGATTACGGCACGCGTCTCGCGCAGGCCGTACATGCCGACATCGGGCAAGTGCAGGCGCTCGCAGCGAAGCTGAGCGAGAACTGATCCCGCGACTCCGGTCGCCGTCGACGTGCGGGGTTGCGCCTCGCACGTCGACCCTACCCACCCATCAGGACATCCTCATGCAATCCGAACGCCTGACGCGCGCGATCCGCTCCACCGCAACAGCCCTGGCGCTGGCCGCGCTCGCCGGTTGCGCGCACCTTCCCGACCGGCCGGCGTATACGCCGGCCGACCCTGCCGCACTGCGCCGCTACGACGGCGACTGGTTCGACGCCGCCCGTGTCGGACGCGTCGACATCCTGCGAGCATTGCACGACGCCGGCTATCCCGTCGATGCCACCGACAGCCATGGCTTTACGGCCGTGATACTCGCGTCCTACGACGCCCAGCCGGCAGCGCTCGACTACCTGCTGTCGGCCGGCGCAAACGCATGCGCCGGCGACCGCCACGGCAATACGGCGTTGATGGGTGCCCTCTTCAAGAACGAACCCGACATCGCGCGGCGCCTGATCGAGACGCAATGCCCGATCGACCAGACGAACGGCGCCGGGGAAACCGCGCTGGGATTCGCCACGCTGTTCAATCGCTTCGACCTGATTCCGCTCCTCGTCGCGCGTGGCGCGAACCCGAATCATGTCGATCGGCGCGGTCAGTCGCTGCTGCAGCTCGCGCGGTCGCACGACAACACGGAAGCCGTGGACGCGCTGCGGCATGCAGGTGCGAGGCAGTAGCCTCATGCCCTGCTTCCTGATGTCCGCGGACTCGCGTTGCTTCACGGCATCCGGCGATTCGAGTCATGCCTCGAACACGATCGGTCAATTGCACCCATTACGCGTCAAACCAGAAACGATCGGCAAATCGAATTCCGCATTACTTTCTTTGGCGGCCTCGAATATTACAAACTACTGCCAATATTTTCAAAAACATTGCGCCTATTCGCTTTAATTTAGTTTCATATAATCAAAAAAAGTTTGACACCTCGCTTTCGTTCTTGATACCGTCCGATGCAAGCAATCTGACGAATTGCTCACTACGCAATCGCTTCCGCTCTACGTTTTTTTCGCTTCCGCCGCACCGCAGTGCTCGCCGCCGGCCGTATCGTTCGCGCGCCGGCGCACGCAACATCCCGATGCATCTCATTGGACAACTGCCATCCGGCAGCGGGCCGAAGGATCGAATCAAATGAGCAGGACAACGAAACTGTTGCTCTAGCAATCCCGCCCGCGTCACGTCCGGCGCAGTTGCGCCGTGTCGCGGCGCCGCCTTCCCGTTACCGCGTTTTCCGTATTTCGCCCCCGGAGAAAAGACACCTTTCCGGATCGGGCGAAAGGCCCTGTCGCGTCCGTGCCATCCGCACGCATGCGACAGAAATCGGCGGTGCATGACCCGCACCGCTGTCGACCGTTGTTGTACGTGCAGTTCGATGTTCAACCGGAGGGGTAATTCAAATGAATCAGGTTGCAGACAAGAATCAAAAGCACCGTCGCTTCGTCAAACTCGCATTCGCCGCCGCAGCAGCCGCATCGTTCGGCATGGCGACCGCCCACGCCGCGCCTGCGGCCGGCTGGACGGAAACGCACACCAAGGGTTTCCTGCCGCTCGTGCAGCAGAGCGAAGCCGGTACGGCCGGCGCGCCCGCCGCGAGCACGGCCGCCGCGGCAGCAGCAGCCGTCGAGATGGCGCCGGGCGAGTCGGTGGACATCGTGCTCGGGCTGAACCTGCGCAACGAAGCGCAACTCGACCAGTATCTGCACGACCTGCATACGCCTGGTTCGCCGCACTACCGGCAGTTCCTCACGCCGGCGCAGTTCGCGTCGCAATATGCGCCGACCGACCAGCAGGTCGCTTCGGTCGTCGCGCATCTGCGCAAGGAAGGCTTCGTGAACATCGTCGTCGCGCCGAACCGTCTGCTGGTCTCCGCGTCCGGCACCGCGGCCACCATCAAGTCCGCGTTCCGCACGACGCTCAAGCGCTTCACGCGCAACGGCCGCAGCGTCTACGCGAATACCGACGCCGCGCAAGTGCCGAACGCCATCGGCGGCGTCGTGGGTTCGGTGCTGGGCCTGCAGAACGTCGAGCTGATGCACACGGGCGCGGGTAGCCAGCCGCAAGGCAACACCAGCAACCTGACGATTCCGGCCGGCGCATCGGCCGTGCCGCACAACCCGACCGAATTCTCGTCGATCTACGGCGGCGACGGCACGCCGACCGCCTCGCAGACCACCGTCGGCATCATCTCCGAAGGTGACCTGTCGCAGACGGTAAGCGACCTCAATACGTTCGCCGCAAACAACGGCCTCGGCACGATCAGCAGCAGCATCGTGAAGACGGGCCCGTCCGGCAGCTCGTACACCGACACCGACGGCACCGTCGAATGGAACCTCGACAGCCAGTCAATCGTCGGCACGGCCGGCGGCAGCGTGAAGCAGGTCGTGTTCTACGTCGCACCGTCGATGACGCTCACGGCAATCACCGCCGCGTACAACAAGGCCGTGACCGACAACGTCGCAAAGGTGATCAACGTGTCGCTCGGCGTGTGCGAATCGTCCGCGAACAGCACCGGCTCGCAGGCCACCGACGACACCATCTTCAAGCAGGCAGTCGCGCAGGGGCAGACCTTCTCGGTATCCGCCGGCGACCATGGCGCGTACGAATGTGCGAGCGGTACGCCGTCGCGCTCGACCTACACGGTGAGCGAGCCGGCAACGTCGCCGTACGTGATCGCGGTGGGCGGCACGACGCTGTTCACCAATACGTCGACCAACGCGTACAACAGCGAGATCGTCTGGAACGATCCGAGCTGGCAGCCGGGCACCGTGTGGTCGACGGGCGGCGGGTACAGCAAGTACGAAGCCGCACCGTCGTGGCAATCGTCGAGCCTTACGGGATCGACCAAGCGCGCACTGCCTGATGTCGGCTTCGACGCGGACCTGCGCACCGGCGCGATTCTCGTCGTCAACGGCCAGACGTCCGACACGCTGTGGGGCTCGGGCTACCTCAACAACGAAGGCGGCACGAGCCTCGCCGCACCGATCTTCACGGGGATCTGGGCGCGACTGCAGTCCGCGAACAACAATGCGCTCGGGTTCCCCGCGTCGAGCATCTACAAGTACTTCCCGAGCAACGCGGCGCTGCTGCACGACGTCACGTCCGGCAACAACGGCAGCGGCACCTACGGCTACAAGGCGAAGGCCGGCTGGGACGCGACGACGGGCTTCGGCAGCGTGAACATCTCGAAGCTGAACACGTTCATCCAGAGCACATCGGATTTCGCACGCTGATGGAAAGATGACCGCCCCGGTTCCGCATGCGCACTACAGCGCATGCATGGAACCGGATGTGATCGCTCGAACAACCCGCGGGGGCCGCAAGGCCTTCGCGGCCTGGCGCGATGCGCGAGGAGCGGCAGCAGGCCATGCAGCAGGCGCACGCCGCGCATCCGCACCCTGCGGAGTCGCATCCGCCACACGAGACGCATGAGCACCGCACCGAGTGAAATGCACGCCGCGACGGCAGCGCGGCATTCGCGCTACCGGCCGGCGAAACCGCGTCCCGTTGCCGTCCGAACGCAGCATGGATTCCGCGCGCCACCGTTTCAGCGAAACCGCACGGCCTTGCCGTGTAACTTACTCCTCCCAGTTCCGGACATAATCCGGCACCGGCACGTTGCCGTCGGCATGAACCGGCCTGCCGCGCGCCATCTTCAGCGGCAGGATCCCCGTCCAGACAGCGAGTGCGAGATCTTCGTCCTTGTCGGACGGCATTGAATCGCTGACCTTTACCGCTGCTTCCACAAGCGCAATCCGCAGCACGCTGGTCGCATTGATTTCCTTCTCGTTGCCGGGCCGCGCGTCATGCTTGCGACCCGGAGCGATCTTGTCCATCAATGCATCCAGCGCCACCAGCTTGTCCGCACTACGCTCCACCATCTCGAACCGCCCGTAGATCACCGCGGATCGATAATTCATCGAATGGTTGAAGGCCGACCTGGCCAACACGAGACCGTCCAGCAACGTCATCGCGACGGAGGCCTGTGCACCCGCAGCCAGCGCCTTGATCATCCGGCTGCCGTTCGACCCGTGAATATAGAGGTGATCGCCCCGTCTCCAGTGCGCGGTCGGGATGCAGTGCGTGTCCTCGCCCGAACCGAATGCAATGTGGCACACGTAGGCCTCGTCCACGATGCGATGAAGCACCTCGCGATCGTGGCTTGCCAGCTCCGGCAGGCGGCGAATGGTGGTGCGGGATGTGGGGGAGATGACGGTCTGGTCTTTCATGTTTCGTTTTCCTGTTTGCACGCCCTTGCGCGCATCGAGCGGCCCGCGTTTCGGCAACGCGCAGGCATTCACTCGAAATATATTTGCACTACGAAGTTAATGGCATCGAACGCTACAGCTTGCACGCGCGAATGACCGGTCGATCGGCCCATCGACAGTCGCTTGGCAAATCGATCAAAATACGCGCACGCGGCTATCCGTGACGATCGCTGGACATGCCCGCACACTGGCCGGCACCACGCGAACGTGAACGATACGATGCGCGTCGAATCTTCAAAAGAACCAGCTCACCAAAAAATTCTGGAACCAGCCCATGGATCTCGCGCTGCTCGTCTCATCGCTTTCCAGACAGGACGGCACGACACGCCACAGCCAGCAGGAAGCCCTCTACCGGAGCCTGCGCAACCTGCTGCTGGACGGGCACCTCCCGCCCGGCACGCGGCTCGTGTCAACGCGCGTGCTCGCGGCCGAGCTGGGGATCGCGCGCAACTCGGCGGTCTATGCGTACGAGCGTCTTGCCGAGGAAGGCTTCGTGGCGGCCACGCGCAACGGGACGATCACGCTATGGGACGGGTGCGGCCGTTCCAGCACCGGGCCCGAATGCGGCCCGGCCCCGGTTCGATTGTCCGAGCGCGTGCACGGGCTGGAGAACGCCGATCCCGAACCCGAACGCATGCTGCCGTTCGTTCCCGGCCTCCCTTCGCTCGATGAATTCCCCGTCGCCCAATGGCGCCGTTGCATCGAGCGCGCGTGGAGAGCCATCAAGCCCGCGCAGCTCGCCTACGGCCCGGTCGAAGGGCTGCCCGAATTGCGGCGTGCCGTGGCCGCCTACATCCGGGTCTCGCGCGGCGTGCGCTGCGAAACAGGCCAGGTATTCATCACCGACGGCACGCAAAGCAGCCTCGAACTGTGCGCGCGCATGCTCGCGAATCCCGGTGAATATGGCTGGCTCGAGAACCCCTGCTACAACGGCGCCCGAACCGCATTCCGGTCGACCGGCCTGGATCTCGTGCAGATCGAGGTCGACCACGAAGGAATGGCGCCAACCGACGAACAGTGGCGCACCCGGCCGCCCCGGCTGATCTATACGACACCGTCGCACCAATACCCGCTCGGCGCGCTGATGAGCCCCCGCCGGCGTGCGGCGCTGGTCGAGCACGCACGTGCGTGCGGCGCGTGGATCATCGAGGACGATTACGACAGCGAGTTCCGCCACGGCGGCCAGCCGCTACCCGCGATCCAGGGCCTCGATGCCGACGCACCGGTCTGCTATCTCGGCACCTTCAGCAAGACGATGTTTCCCGCCCTTCGACTCGGCTTCATGGTGGTTCCGCCGACGCTGGTCGAACGCTTCACCCGCACGCTGCGCGAACTCGTCCATCGCGGCCACTCGGCCGATCAACTGGCGATGGCCGAATTCATCGACACCGGCCTCTTTGCACGACACCTGCGCAGGATGAGGACGCTGTACGCCGAGCGGCGGAGCAGCCTCGAAGCCGCACTCGCCCGCCACCTCGGCACGGTGCTGAGCGTTCGCGAAAGCCCGGGCGGCATGCATCTGTCGGCCGATCTCGCGATGCCGCTGCACGATACCGACGTCGCCCGCGCCGCAGCCGCGCATGGCCTGCTGCTTCAGCCGCTGAGCAGCTATCGGGTCGGCGACGGCCGGCCGTACAACGGCTTCGTGCTGGGGTACGCCGGGCTGAGCGACACGACGATCGAGACCGCGACGATGCAGCTCGCGGCCGTCATCGAGCAGCACGGCCGCACGCGCCGCTGAATGTCGCGCGCGGCAGCGCCGCTCACAGTTGCGATTCGATCGGAAACAGCCCGAGGAACCAGACTTCCATCCGCCGCGCGGCCGACACCTCCGGTTCGTGATCGAGCTCGGTGACCTTGCCGTCCGAATCGGTCTGAATCCACTTGAGCTGCCCTTTGCCCGCCGGATCGGTCCTCGGCTCGACGCGCCACGCGATTCGATCGAGCCGTGCTTCCAGATCGTTGGCCACCTGCGACGCAATCGCCGGACTCTCGCAGTAAACGCCGATCTCCGTGTTGAGGTTCAGCGAGCGCGGATCGAGATTCATCGACCCGATGAAAATGCTCTTGTGATCGAACACGTAGGTCTTCGCATGCAGCGACGCACGCGACGACCCGATGATGACCTGCTTCGAGATACTCTTGTCGCCCGACGGCCGCCGCTCGTAAAGCCGCACGCCTGCGGCCACGAGATCGCTTCGGTAGTGCCGATAGCCCGCATGCACGGCCGCCACGTCGGTCGACGCAAGCGAGTTGGTCAGCACCGTCACGCGCACGCCGCGCGCCGTCAGTGCGCGCAGCCGCTCGACGACCTCCTTGCCCGGCACGAAATACGGCGACACGATCAGCAGGTCATGTTCGGGCTGCAATGCGAGCGCCCGCAACTGCGGCATCAGGTGCCCGTCGCTGTCCTTCGGTGCGTGCGCGATCTTCGACGGATCGTCGTACAGCACCGTCGCGTGCCCCCACGACAGTTCCGTGCCCTGCCCGTGAACGATCCGGTCGAGCCGCTGCCGAGCCTCGAGCACGTATGGATTGTCCTCCATCGCCCTCAGGTAGTCGCGCAACCGTTCACGCTCGCGGTCCAGCCCGCCCGGTGCCGCGTCATGCCCGACCAGCGCACTGATCGGATACGCGTACGGGGAATTCCAGAACGTATCGAATTCGGTCGAGATGTTCTTCACGACCGGGCCGTGAACGACGACATCGAGATCGCCGAACTCCAGCATCGACGATGCGCCGAAATACTCGTCGCCGATATTGCGGCCGCCGACGATCGCCGCCTGGTTGTCCGCGATCATCGCCTTGTTGTGCATGCGACGATTGACGCGCGAGAACTCCAACACCGTGCCGATCTTCTTGAACCGGCGCGTGGCGACCGGATTGAAGAGCCGGATCTCGATGTTCGGATGCGAACTGATCTCGAGCAGCTTGCGGTCGTCCGCGTTCGTGCCGAGATCGTCGAGCAGCGCACGCACGCGCACGCCGCGATCGGCCGCACGAATGATCGCGTCGGCCAGTTCGTGCCCGGTCAGATCGTCGTGCCAGATGTAGTACTGAAGGTCGAGCGAGCGGTCCGCGCGATCGGCCAGCAACACGCGCGCATCCAGTGCGTCGACCGGATCGGTCAGCAGATGAAACGCGTCCTGCCCCGGATGCGTGCTGGCCTGCTGCTGGAACGCGACACCCAGCCGCGTATTGTCCGTATCGGTGTACGCGTGCGTCGGCGCGCGCTCGGCCTGCGGCGGCAGGCTCGCGCATGCAACGAGCGCCAGCAACGAAAGAAGCGCACCCCACGAACGCAGCATGGTCATGATTGCCATCCCACTCCCGGCCGAAGTCTGTTTATTCTTGCCGCCGAATGGATCGCGGGGCTGTCTGGTTTTCCTTCGACCGCAACCGGTGTCGCGCGTGGAACGGCCGCGCTACAGCATACTTCGATTGACGACGGCGCGGCACTTTCCCGGTACTTTCCTGATCACGACATGGGTCACGCGTCCACGCAAAGAAAAACCCGCGACGCATGAAGCCATCGCGGGTTTTCGGCATGCCGCGCAATCGCGCGCATGAAATCTGGTGGGCCCGGCGGGGTTCGAACCCGCGACCAATCGATTATGAGTCGACTGCTCTAACCGCTGAGCTACAAGCCCTGATGAGAAGCGAAGCGTGTCACACGCTGCCCCGACGAAGAAGCCGGGCCGGCATTGTAACAACAAAGGAGAGAAACGCCACCGGCATCACGCGGATGCCGGCGGCGTTCGCAGGAGAGACGCTGGAAATCAGTTCCCTTCGAGGAACGACTTCAGCTTGTCGGAACGGCTCGGGTGACGCAGCTTGCGCAGCGCCTTGGCCTCGATCTGACGGATCCGCTCACGCGTGACGTCGAACTGCTTGCCGACTTCCTCGAGCGTGTGATCGGTGCTCATCTCGATACCGAAGCGCATCCGCAGCACCTTCGCCTCGCGCGGCGTCAGCGAATCGAGCACGTCCTTCACGACATCGCGCATGCTCGCATGCAGCGCGGCATCCGCCGGCGCGACCGTGTTGGTGTCCTCGATGAAGTCGCCGAGATGGGAATCGTCGTCGTCACCGATCGGCGTTTCCATCGAGATCGGCTCCTTCGCGATCTTCATGATCTTGCGGATCTTGTCTTCCGGCATCTCCATCTTCTCGGCGAGCGTTGCCGGATCCGGCTCGAGACCGGTTTCCTGCAGGATCTGCCGCGAGATGCGGTTCATCTTGTTGATCGTCTCGATCATGTGAACCGGAATACGGATCGTGCGCGCCTGGTCCGCGATCGAGCGCGTGATGGCCTGGCGGATCCACCACGTCGCATAGGTCGAGAACTTGTAGCCGCGACGGTATTCGAACTTGTCCACCGCCTTCATCAGGCCGATGTTGCCTTCCTGGATCAGGTCGAGGAACTGCAGGCCGCGGTTCGTGTACTTCTTCGCGATCGAGATCACGAGACGCAGGTTCGCCTCGGTCATTTCGCGCTTCGCCTGGCGCGCCTTCAGTTCGCCGGCCGCCATCTGGCGGTTGGTTTCCTTCAGGTCCTTCAGCGGCAGCACGACGCGCGCCTGCAGGTCGAGCAGGCGCTGCTGCTGTTCGCGGATCGCCGGAATGTTACGCGACAGCACCGCGCTGTACGAATGGCCTTCGGCCATGATCTTCTCGGCCCAGTCGAGATCGGTCTCGCTGCCCGGGAAACGCGCGATGAATTCCGAGCGCGGCATGCCGCACTTGTCGACGACGATGTGCAGGATCTGGCGTTCGACCTGACGCACTTCGTCCACCTGCGCACGCAGCGTGTCGCACAGGCGTTCGACGGTACGCGCGGTGAAGCGGATCGTCATCAGTTCGGTCTGGATCGTTTCCTGCGCCTTCAGGTAGGCCTTCGACTTGTAGCCTTCCTTTTCGAATGCGCGACGCATCTTGTCGAACCACTCGCTGATCTGCGAGAACTTCTCGAGCGAGGCACGCTTGAGGGCTTCGAGCTGGGCGGCGTTGGCGGATGCCTGGGCGGCACCGTCATCTTCCTCCTCTTCCTCTTCTTCCTCTTCCTCTTCGGCTTCCTCGTCCTCGTTCTCGATGGCTTCCGCTTCCTTCGCGGAGAAGCCGTCGGTATCGGCGGCGTCCGCAGCATTCGGGTCGAGCAGGCCGTCGACGAGCTCGTCGACGCGGATCTCTTCGTTCGCGACGCGTTCGGCCATCGCGAGGATGTCGGCGATCGTCGTCGGGCACGCGGAGATGGCCATCACCATGTGGCGCAGACCGTCCTCGATCCGCTTCGCGATCTCGATTTCGCCTTCGCGCGTGAGCAGTTCGACCGTGCCCATTTCACGCATGTACATCCGGACCGGATCGGTCGTGCGGCCGAATTCCGAATCGACGGTGGACAGCGCGACTTCCGCTTCCTCTTCGACTTCATCGTCCGACGACGCGGCGGGCGCGTTGTCGTTCAGGAGCAGGGTTTCCGCGTCCGGCGCCTGCTCGTAGACCGCCACGCCCATGTCGTTGAACGTGCCGATGATGCCTTCGAGGGCTTCGGTCTCGGTGAAGTTGTCCGGCAGGTGGTCGTTGATTTCGGCGTACGTGAGGAAGCCGCGCTCCTTGCCGAGCTTGATCAGCGCGCGCAGTTTCACGCGGCGCTCTTCGAGCTCCTCGGCCGTACCCGGCGTGCTCGTCGCGAACGCTTCCTTCAGTAGCGCCTTCTCCTTGGCGCGACGATCTCGCACCTTGGATTTGCCCGGTGCAGCCGCTGCTGCTGCGGGCTGCTCGTCGCTCTGATTTGCGTCGTCTTCGACGGATACTTCGTTCAGCTTTTTGGTCATGGAGTTCGCCGTACCGGCTATATCGACTCGCGGCTGCTGGACGACAGCCGGTTGAACCGTGGGTGCATGAGTAGTACGTACTGCCGTTTCGTCCGCGGCGGCAGTCGTGTCCCTTGCGCTTTTCGCACTTGCCCGCTTCGCCGCCGGCTTGGCCGGCCCGGAGTCGGGTCTGGCGGCAGCCCGTGTTCTGGCTGCCGGCGCCGGCGCAGCCTGAGCAGTGCCGGCCGCGGTTTTCTTTCCTGCTGGGGCTGACGTGGCTGAAGACGTTGTCCTGGTGGAAGAAGCAGACTTGGCCGCTGTGACCTTTTTGGTCGGCTCCGTCGAGCCCTTGCCTGTTGCTTTCTTTCCGCCTGTCGTCTTTGCCATCGCGATTCTCGCCTCTGCTTAGAAAACAAACCGCTGGAAACCTTATATTATAGCACGCTGGGGAGCCCTCTCTAAGCTCTCCAGCCGCCTACAGCCCGAGCCGACGCTTCATGTCGGTCCGCTGCTGGTTCAATTCCGTCAATTCGGCCAGTTCCTCGGGTGTGAAGGTAGATTGCCGCGCCAGCCTGTCAAGCCGGTCGCAGCAAGCGTCGTAACGCATCTTGAGCACCGCCGCCTGCAGTTCCTCCCCCGCGATCCGTTCCTGTTCACGCTGCCGCTCGGGCACCGTCTCGTCCTCCGGATTCTGTAACAGCAAGTCGCGGACGTTTTCATCATAGTCCAGAATTTCGCGGAAGATTTCCTCGTAAGTCGCTCCATTCGAGGACGTCCGCAGGACATCCGACAGCAGCCGGAACTCCGCGCCTTCGCCCAGCGCACGCGCATGATCGACGACTTCCGCGAACAGCTCGCCGATGCGCGGCAATGCGCGCAGGGTCGCCAGCTGCTCATCGTCGAGCTGCGACGCGATGCGCGGATGCATCACCAGCGTGCGCAATGCACGCTTTTCGCTGTCCGTCACGCGGCGCCGCTCGCTGCGCGCAGGCGCCTGGCGCGGCGGTGCCGCGATCCGCGTATCGACGTCGGACAGCCCCGCGACCTCTTCGAACGGAATGTCGAGGCGGTCGGCGAACATGTGCATGATCTGCGCGCGCAACGCGTTCGCGGGCAGCGCCTGCAATAACGGCTTCGCATCGAACAGCGCCTTCGCGCGGCCTTCCGGCTGATCGAGCGCCTTGCCGGAAATTGCTTCGTTCAGCAAAAATTGTGACAGCGGCATCGCACGCTCGACCTGCTCCGAGAACGCCGCCTCGCCGAACTCGCGCACATAGCTGTCCGGATCGTGCTCGGACGGCAGAAAAAGGAACCGGATCGTGCGGTTGTCCCCCGCATGCGGCAGGCATGCCTCGAGCGCTCGCCGGGCCGCTCGCCGCCCGGCCGAATCGCCGTCGAAACTGAAAATGACCGTATCGGTCTGGCGCAGCAGCTTCTGCACGTGAATCGGCGTGCACGCGGTGCCGAGCGTCGCGACCGCGTTCGGGAACCCGAGCTGGGCGAGCGCGACGACGTCCATGTAGCCTTCGACGACCAGCACGTACTTGCGCTCGCGAATCGCGAGCCGCGCTTCGAACAGGCCGTACAGCTCGCTGCCCTTGTTGAACAGCGGGGTTTCAGGCGAATTCAGGTACTTCGGCTCGCCGCTGCCGAGCACGCGGCCGCCGAAACCGATCACCTGCCCCTTCACGTTGCGAATCGGGAACATGATCCGCTCGCGGAACCGGTCGTAGCGGCGTGCGACGCCCTGCGCATCGGTCTTATCGCTGACGATCACGAGCCCCGACTCGACGAGCGACTCGTCGCGATAATCCGGGAACGCGGCTTCGAGGTTCTGCCAGCCGTCCGGCGCATAACCGAGCCCGAAGCGCGCGGCGATCTCGCCGGTCAGGCCCCGGTTCTTCAGGTACTGGATCGCGACGGTCGCGCCGCGCAACTGCTTGCGGTAGTAGTCGCAAGCAGTGGTCATCGCATCGGACAGCGCGGTCGCGACCGATTTCGACACCGGCGTCGGATAGTCGCCACCACCGCCTCCGCCACCGCCGCCACGCATCGACGGCTCGTGCGGCACGGTCAGGCCGACGGACTGCGCGAGCTCCTGCACGGCCTCCGGGAACGTGAGCCCCGCATGTTCCATCAGGAAGCCGATCGCCGTACCGTGCGCGCCGCAACCGAAGCAGTGATAGAACTGCTTAGTCGGGCTGACCGTAAACGACGGGCTTTTCTCGTTATGGAACGGGCACAGCCCCATGAAGTTGGCGCCGCCCTTCTTGAGCTGCACGTACCGGCCCACCACGTCGACGATATCGACGCGGTTCAGCAAATCCTGCAGGAACGAATGCGGAATCACCGTGGGATCGAGCGAAAAAAAGACAATACGACACCCCGGCGCACGCACGGCGCGCCGGGGAAACAGGTGTTACTTCGTGAGCGCGGCCTTGACCAGCGCGGAAATGGCCGTCATGTCGGCGCGGCCGGCGAGCTTGCCCTTCAGCACGCCCATCACCTTGCCCATGTCCTGCGGGCCGGCGGCGCCCGTCTGCGCGACCGCGGCCTGGACTTCGGCGGCCACCTCGGCCTCCGACAGCTGCTCGGGCATGTAGCCGCTCAGCACGACCAGCTCGGCCTGCTCCTTCGCGACGAGGTCGTCACGATTGGCTGCCTGGAACTGGCTGATCGAATCCTTGCGCTGCTTGATCATCTTGTCGATCACGGCCGTGATGCCCGCATCGTCGAGGGTGATCTGATCGTCGACTTCGCGCTGCTTGATCGCGGCCATCAGCAGGCGAATCGTTGCCAGGCGCTCGCTTTCCTTCGCGCGCATCGCGGCCTTCATGTCTTCGCTGATCTGCTCTTTCAAACTCATCTTTCACCCGGGAAGGAAACGTGAATCCGACGCCCGGCAAAGGGCGTCAACACAAAAACCCGCTTGGGACAATGTCTCAAGCGGGTTGCTCGAATCCGGCATCGGCGGCTCGCCCGATCATGCTCGGCCTTTCGCGATCACCTGATCGCACGGAGTCGCCGGTGCGCCGCTCAGCGAACCGCGCGGCGCCCAATCGTTCAGTACAGCTTCTTCGGCAGTGTCTGGCTGCGGATACGCTTGTAATGACGCTTCACTGCAGCAGCCTTCTTGCGCTTGCGCTCCGCGGTCGGCTTCTCGTAAAACTCGCGCGCACGAAGCTCGGTCAGCAGACCGTTCTTCTCGATCGTGCGCTTGAAGCGACGCATTGCAACTTCGAACGGCTCGTTCTCTTTAACGCGAATGATCGTCATGATCCGACACGAATAAAGGTTTGCAGGGAAAGACTACCGAGTATAGCAGAGCGATTGCCTAAAGGCACGGGGCCTGGTCCCGCCAAAACGGCCCCGGCCCGGCCCCGTCAGGCGCCGCGCGCATACTCCGCCGCCGCCTGCCCGGCCGCCGTGCCGGACGCCCACGCCCACTGGAAGTTGTAGCCGCCGAGCCAGCCCGTCACGTCCACCGCCTCGCCGACGAAGAACAGCCCCGGTACGCGCGCGCTCATCATCGTCGCCGACGACAGGTCGCGCGTGTCGACCCCACCCTTCGTCACTTCGGCCTTCTTGTAGCCCTCGGTGCCGTTCGGCGTCAGCGTCCAGCCGGACAGCGCGTCGCCAATCTGGCGCAGCGTCTTGTCGGGCAGGTCCGCGAGCCGCGCGTCGGCCGCGACGCGATGCGTGTCGAGCCACGCATGTGCGAGGCGCGACGGCACCCAGTCCGCGAGCAGCGAACCGATCTGGCGCTTCGACGTGCGCTTCGCATCGATCAGGTCGGCCACCGTGTCGCGCTGCGGCAAGAGATCGACGCGAATCGGGTCGCCGGGCTGCCAGTAACTCGAGATCTGCAGGATCCCGGGCCCGGACAGGCCGCGATGGGTCAGCAACAGGTCCTCGACGAATTCGCCGCCGCGCTTCTTGTCGCCGGTCGATACGCGCACTTCGAGCGATACGCCGGACAATGCCGCGAACGGCTCCCAGTCCTGCTGCGCGAACGTCAGCGGCACGAGTGCCGGCCGCGTATCGATGAGCTTGTGACCGAACTGCTTGGCGATCCGGTAGCCGAAGTCGGTCGCGCCGATCTTCGGGATCGACAGGCCGCCGGTCGCGATGATCAGTGCGCGCGCACCGATCGTCCCTGCCTGCTGCGTGTCGAGCGTGAAGCCGTCCGACGGCGCGTGGCGCACCGCGTCGACGACGACGGGCCGGCGCCACGCGATGCCGCCCGCGTCGCACTCGTGCTTCAGCACGTCGATGATCGCGTCGCTGCCGTGGTCGCAAAAGAGCTGGCCCTTGTGCTTTTCGTGCCAGGTCACGTGATGGCGCTTGAGCAGCCCGAGGAAGTCGCGCGGCGTATAGCGCGCCAGCGCCGAGCGCGCGAAATGCGGATTCGACGACAGATAGTTGTCGGGGCCGGCGTACAGGTTCGTGAAGTTGCAGCGGCCGCCGCCCGAGATGCGGATCTTCTCGGCGAGCCGCGGCGCGTGATCGATCAGCACGACGCGGCGGCCGAGCTGCCCGGCAACCGCGGCGCTCATCATTCCGGCGGCGCCCGCGCCGATCACGGCGATGTCATAAGTTTCCATGGCGCGGATTGTACCTGCCCGGCATCCGGCCCGGGCCGCTGCCAGCGGGGGAAGGCCCTCGCCTGCTATACTTTCCGGTTACGTTGACCTTCCTGCGGCGCGCCCGACAAGGCGCGCCCTGCCCGCACCCATGCTCGTTCTCGGCATCGAAAGCTCCTGTGACGAAACCGGCCTTGCGCTCTACGACACGCAGCGCGGCCTGCTCGCGCACGCGCTCCACTCGCAGATCGCCATGCACCGCGAATACGGCGGCGTCGTGCCCGAGCTCGCGTCGCGCGACCACATCCGCCGCGCGCTGCCGCTGCTCGAGGAAGTGATGGCGCAAAGCGGCACGCGCCGCGACGACATCGACGCGATCGCGTTCACGCAAGGCCCCGGCCTTGCCGGCGCGCTGCTGGTCGGCGCGAGCATCGCGAATGCGCTCGCGCTCGCCTGGAACAAGCCGACCGTCGGCATCCATCACCTCGAAGGCCACCTGCTGTCGCCGCTGCTCGTCGACCAGCCGCCGCCATTCCCGTTCGTCGCGCTGCTGGTGTCCGGCGGCCACACACAACTGATGCGCGTGACCGACGTCGGCGTGTACGAGACGCTCGGCGAAACGCTCGACGACGCGGCCGGCGAAGCATTCGACAAGACGGCCAAGCTGATCGGCCTCGGCTACCCGGGCGGCCCGGAAGTGTCGAAGCTCGCCGAAACCGGCACGCCGGGCGCGGTCGTGCTGCCGCGCCCGATGCTGCATTCGGGTGACCTCGACTTCAGCTTCAGCGGCCTGAAGACCGCCGTGCTCACGCAGATGAAGAAGTTCGAAGCGGCGAAGCTCGAAGGTGAAGCCCTCGAACGCGCGAAGGCCGACCTCGCGCGCGGCTTCGTCGACGCGGCCGTCGACGTGCTCGTCGCCAAGTCGCTCGCCGCGCTGAAGAAGACGAAGCTCAAGCGCCTCGTGGTCGCGGGCGGGGTCGGCGCGAACCGCCAGTTGCGCGCGGCGCTGTCGGCCGCTGCGGCCAAGCGCGGCTTCGATGTGCACTACCCCGATCTCGCACTCTGCACCGACAACGGCGCGATGATCGCGCTCGCGGGCGCATTGCGGCTCGGCCGCTGGCCCGAGCAGGCGAATGCCGACTACGCATTCACGGTGAAGCCGCGCTGGGATCTCGCATCGCTCGCGCGCTGAGCCGCGCCACGCACGCGCCGCAATGTCGCATCGGCAAACAGAAAGGCCGCTCAATTTTGAGCGGCCTTTCTTCATCGGCGCGACAAAACGCCGCGGCGTTATGCAGCCTGTCGCTTGTCGCGTTCGATCAGCGCATACGCGCTGTGATTGTGGATCGACTCGAAGTTCTCGGCTTCGAGCACGTACGCCGCCACACGCTCGTCCGCATCGAGACGCTGCGCGACGTCACGCACGAGATCCTCGACGAACTTCGGATTCTCGTACGCGCGCTCGGTGACGAACTTCTCGTCCGGACGCTTCAGCAGGCCCCACAGCTCGCACGATGCCTCTTCCTCGGCGATGCGGATCAGCGCCTCGACCGGCAGGTCGGCCGCGAGCTCCGCGTCGATCGTCACGTGCGAACGCTGGTTGTGCGCGCCGTACTGCGAGATCTTCTTCGAGCACGGGCACAGGCTCGTCACGGGCACGAGCACCTTCAGGAACAGGCGCGTGTCGCCGTTGCGGCTTTCGCCCGCGAGCGTCACTTCATAGTCGAGCAGGCTCTGCACGCCCGACACCGGTGCCGTCTTGTTCACGAAGTACGGGAACGTGACCTCGATGCGACCGGCTTCGGCTTCCAGCTTCTCGAGCATCGATGCGAGCATCGCGCGGAAACGCTCGACCGTCAGCGGTGCACGGTTCTCTTCGAGCAGCGCAACGAAGCGCGACATGTGCGTGCCCTTCTGGTCGGCGGGCAGGCGGACATCGAGGTTCCAGACACCGACGGTCGGCTGCACGTCGCCGCTTTCGGTACACACCGTCAACGGATGCCGGACCGCCTTCACGCCCACACGCTGAATCGGAATCTGGCGGGTATCCACCGTGCTCTGCACGTCGGGCATCACGAAGGCGGGATTCATCTGGTTCATCTTGTTCAATCCTTGTAAGCCGCGCGTTCGACGACGCGCACGCCGCGTCATGCGGCAGCCGGAAAAGCAACATGGGCCCGCAGGCCCATGTTTTCCGCATCAATGAAGACCGGTTGCGCCAGTCGCACCGACGCCGCCCGCGGGCGGCGCCAGCTTATGCGACGCGCTTCGCCTGACCGGCGACATCGGCCGCCGGATTCAGAAAGCGTTCGCGAATCGATTTCGCGATACCCGCGCCGTCGAGGCCGCATTGCGACAGCAGCTTCGCGGGGTCGCCGTGATCGATGAACAGGTCAGGGAGGCCCAATTGTAGTACGGGTCGGATAACCCCACTCTCCATCAGGGCTTCCACGCAGGCCGAGCCCGCGCCACCCATCACGCAACCTTCCTCGACCGTGACGAGGTAGTCGTGCGTCTCGGCGAGCTCACGCACGAGCGCCGCATCGACCGGCTTCACGAAGCGCATGTTCGCGACGGTTGCATCGAGTTCCTCGGCGGCGGCGAGCGACGGTGCGACCATCGTGCCGAACGCGAGGATTGCAACGCGCTTGCCTTCCGGCTGCGACGTCTGGCGACGCACTTCACCCTTGCCGAGCGGGATCTCGGTGAATTCCTTCACCGTCGGCACGCCCGTGCCCGCGCCGCGCGGATAGCGCACTGCGGTCGGGTTCGGCTGCTGCAGCGCCGTGTGCAGCATCTGGCGGCATTCGTTCTCGTCGGACGCAGCCATGATCGTCATGTTCGGGATGCAGCGCATGAACGCGAGATCGTACGCGCCCGCATGCGTCGCGCCGTCCGCGCCGACGAGGCCCGCACGATCGATCGCGAACACGACCGGCAGGTTCTGCAGCGCGACGTCGTGGATCAGCTGATCGTATGCACGCTGCAGGAACGTCGAGTAGATCGCGACGACGGGCTTGAGGCCTTCGGTTGCCATGCCGCCCGCGAACGTCACCGCGTGCTGCTCGGCAATGCCGACGTCGTAGTAGCGATCCTTGAAGCGCTTCTCGAACTCGACCATGCCCGAGCCTTCGCGCATCGCGGGCGTGATGCCGACGACGCGCGTATCGCGCTCGGCTTCGTCGCACAGCCACTCGCCGAACACCTGCGTGTACGTCTTCTTCGCGGGTGCGGTCGACGGCTTGATGCCTTCGGCCGGATTGAACTTGCCGGGGCCGTGGTAGAGCACGGGATCCGCTTCGGCGAGCTTGTAGCCCTGGCCTTTCTTCGTCACCACGTGCAGGAACTGCGGGCCGCGCAGTTCGCGGATGTTCTGCAGCGTCGGGATCAGCGAATCGAGATCGTGACCGTCGATCGGGCCGATGTAGTTGAAGCCGAACTCTTCGAACAGCGTGGCCGGCACGACCATGCCCTTCGCGTGCTCCTCGAGCTTGCGCGCGAGTTCGAGCACCGGCGGCGCCACGCTCAGCACGCGCTCGACGCCCGCGCGCGCAGCCGCATAGAAGCGGCCCGACATCAGGCGGGCGAGATGGCGATTCAGCGCGCCGACCGGCGGCGAAATCGACATGTCGTTGTCGTTCAGGATCACGAGCAGCTTCGCATCTTCCGACACGCCTGCATTGTTCATCGCCTCGAACGCCATGCCGGCCGTCATCGCACCGTCGCCGATCACGGCGATCGAGAAGCGGTCGTCGCCGTTCAGCTGACTGCCGATCGCCATGCCGAGCGCGGCCGAGATCGACGTGCTCGAGTGCGCGGTGCCGAACGTGTCGTATTCGGATTCGCTGCGGCGCGGGAAGCCCGAGATGCCGTCCTGCTGGCGCAGCGAATGCATCTGGTCGCGGCGGCCCGTCAGGATCTTGTGCGGGTAGGTCTGGTGGCCCACGTCCCAGACGATCCGATCGTTCGGCGTGTTGAACACGTAGTGCAACGCGATCGTCAGCTCGACCGTCCCGAGGTTGGACGACAAATGGCCGCCCGTCTTCGACACACTGTCGAGCACGAACGCGCGCAGTTCATCCGCGAGCGGTTGAAGTTGGCGACGATCGAGGCGGCGCAAATCCGCCGGGTCGTCGATGGTTTTCAGCAAGTCGTACATCGTCGTTCCATTGTAGGAAATCAAACGCGCCCGCATTCTGTTGCACGCACCGTAGCATGTGCGCGGCGGCGGGCTTTCGCGTCAGCTGACCCGGTTCACTACCAGGTCGGCAAGTTCGGCCAGACGCTGTGCGCGTGCGCCGAACGGTTTCAGCGCGTCGTGCGCTTCGGCGCGCAGTTGTGCTGCGAGCTCGCGCGACGCTTCGAGGCCGAGGATCGATACATAGGTCGGCTTGTCGTTCGCCGCATCCTTGCCGGCCGTCTTGCCGAGCGTCGCCGAATCGGTCGTGACGTCGAGAATGTCGTCGACGACCTGAAAGGCCAGACCCACGGCCCCCGCGTATACATCGAGCGCAGCCATCGTTTCCGCGGACGGCGTCTCGCCGGCCAGCGCGCCCATCCGCACGGCCGCGCGTAGCAGTGCGCCCGTCTTCATCCGGTGCATCGTCTCGAGCTGCTCGCGCGTCAGCTTGAGGCCGACGCTCGCCAGGTCGATCGCCTGCCCGCCGGCCATGCCGATCGAGCCGCTTGCCAGCGCCAGCTCGCGCACGAGCGCGGCCTGCTGCACCGGCGACAGCGCAGCGGCGTCGGTCAGCGCAACGAACGCCTGCGACTGCAGCGCGTCACCGACGAGCAGTGCCGTCGGCTCGTCGTACTGCACGTGCACGGTCGGCTTGCCGCGACGCAATGCGTCGTCGTCCATGCACGGCATGTCGTCGTGCACGAGCGAGTAGACGTGGATCATCTCCAGTGCCGCCGCCGCCGCATTGCGGGCTGCTTCCGTCGCGCCGGTCAGTTCGCCTGCTGCATGGCACAGCAGCGGGCGAACGCGTTTACCGCCGCCGAGGACCGCATAGCGCATCGCCTCGTGGAGTTTCTCCGGCACCGCGGTTTCAGCGGGCAAATAGTGGCCGAGTGCGTCCTCGACACGGTCAAGCACGGACCGCATCCATTGTTCGAATGTCATAGATCGTCGTCTTCGCCGTCCGTGGCGGCCGTTCCGGACGAAAGCGGCTTCAGCGTCGCGCCGTCGAGCACGCGAACCTGCTGCTCCACTTTCTCGAGCTGCTGTTGGCAAAACGCAACGAGGGTCGCACCGCGGCGATACGCCGCCAGTGAATCCTCGAGGCTCAACGCGCCGCCTTCCATCCGGGCAACCAGCGTCTCGAGTTCCGCGAGCGCCATCTCGTAATTGTCCGGCAACGGTTCGGTGCCATTACCGGGCGGCGTGGCGCCTGGGGATGCGGTTTTCGCCATGGACGAGGGTGTCAAATTTCAAAACAAGTCGGACATTCTACGGCAAAAGAGAATTTTCCGACCTGCCGTCGTGGCCCCCGGGTACATATTCCGGCCCCACCTTCGACACACATTGTGCGCCTTTCGATTGCCGCCCGACAAAAAATTGACACAAATCAGGCACTTAATCCTAGCCTTGCGAGGCGAACCGGGTATAATTCCCCGTTTCCCTAAATCGATTTTTCGATGGTTGGGTTGTTCACTGCTTTCACGCTAACACCGGGAGTGGGAATGTCCAATCTGAGCGACGCGCTTCAGTTGAAGTCGGCTCACAGCCAGCTTCCAGTCACTGCATACTTCGATGAGGCGCTACTCGAGCGCGAGATCGAAACCCTCTTCAAGAAAGGACCTCGTTACGTCGGGCACGAGTTGATGGTGCCCGAGGCGGGGGATTATTTTGCGCTGCCGTCCGAGAAGGAAGGCCGCGTGCTGGTCCGCAATCAGGCGAACCAGGTCGAACTGCTGTCGAACGTGTGCCGCCACCGGCAGGCGATCATGCTCAACGGGCGCGGCCACACGCAGAACATTGTGTGCCCGCTGCACCGCTGGACGTACGATCTGGAAGGCCAGTTGCTCGGCGCGCCGCACTTCCCCGACAAGCCGTGCCTGAACCTCGGCAAGAGCCCGCTGCAGAACTGGCAGGGGCTGCTGTTCGAGGCCGAGGGCCGGAATGTCGCGCGCGACCTCGCCAACCTCGGCACGAAGCATCACTTCGACTTCTCCGAGTACCTCTTCGATCACGTCGAAGTGCACGAGTGCGATTACAACTGGAAGACGTTCATCGAGGTCTACCTCGAGGATTACCACGTCGTCCCGTTCCACCCGGGCCTCGGCAGCTTCGTGTCGTGCGACGACCTCAAGTGGGAGTTCGGCGACTGGTACAGCGTGCAGACGGTCGGCGTGCACAACGCCCTCGCGAAACCGGGCAGCGCGACTTACCAGAAATGGCACGAGCAGGTGCTGAAGTTCCGCAACGGCGTGCCGCCGGAGTTCGGCGCGATCTGGATGGTCTACTACCCGGGCCTGATGATCGAGTGGTATCCGCACGTGCTCGTCGTGTCGTGGCTGATTCCGCAAGGCCCGCAAAAGACGACCAACATCGTCGAGTTCTATTACCCCGAGGAAATCGCGCTGTTCGAACGCGAATTCGTCGAGGCGGAACGCGCCGCCTATATGGAAACGGCCGTCGAGGACGACGAGATCGCGATGCGGATGGACGCCGGCCGCCGTGCGCTGATGGCACGCGGCGAGTCGCAGGTCGGCCCGTACCAGAGCCCGATGGAAGACGGCATGCAGCACTTCCACGAGTTCCTGCGCCGCCACCTCGGCGACATTTGATAACCGGTGCGGCGCTTTGACGCTGCGCGGTATCCGGCAGACGAAAAGACGGGCTTCGGCCCGTCTTTTTTTGTTTAGACTTGGAATGTCAGGCCATTCGCACTCCAGGGAGCCGTCATGCCACACACTCACTACACCACGCTCATCTCCGCCGCCAATCTCGCCGAGCGCCTGGCGGCGGCGCCCGGCAGCGTCGCGCTGTTCGACTGCCGCTTCGATCTCGTCGATCCCGCCGCCGGTGAAGCCGCCTATGCGGCCGGCCATATCCCCGGCGCCCAATACCTCCATCTCGACCGCGACCTGTCAGGCCGCAAGACGGGCACCAACGGCCGCCATCCGTTGCCGACCCGCGACGCACTCGCCACGCTGCTCGCGAGCCGCGGCCTCAAGCAAGGCCAGCAGGTCGTCGCGTACGACGCGCAAGGCGGCGCCTATGCGGCACGCCTGTGGTGGCTGTTGCGCTGGCTCGGGCATGATTCGGTTGCCGTGCTCGATGGCGGCCTGCAGGCCTGGGAAGCAGCCGGCCAGCCGCTGACGGCCGACGTACCGCACCCGGCCGCCGGCGATTTCCGCGCGGCCGCGCCGCTCGAATCGACAGTCGACGCGGCAGCCGTGCTCGCCAACGTGAACGCACCCACGCGTGTCGTGATCGATGCGCGCGCACCCGATCGCTACCGCGGCGAAAACGAAACGATCGATCGTGTGGGCGGCCACATCCCCGGCGCGCGCAACCGCTTCTTCAAGGACAACCTGACCGCCGACGGCCGCTTCAAGACCGGCCATGAACTGCGCGAGGCGTTTTCCGCCGTGCTGGCGGGCACCGAACCGAACCGCGTGATCCTGCAATGCGGCTCCGGCGTCACCGCATGCCACAACGCACTTGCACTGGAGGTTGCGGGCCTGCACGGCGCATCGTTGTATCCGGGCTCGTGGAGCGAATGGAGCGCGGACCCGTCGCGGCCGATCGCAACCGGCCCGACACCGTAAGCGCCGGCGCGGCGCAGTCACAACGAAGCGGCGGCATGTGCCGCCGCTTGCCGTTTACATCACACCGTACTTGCGGATCCATGCGATCGCACGCTTCCAGCTCTCCTCCGCGTCCGCCTTCACATAGCTCGGCCGGTAATCGGCAAAGAACGCGTGACCGGCATCCGGGTACACGACGATCTCCGATTCGCGCGCGAGCTTCGAATCGCTCGTCTGGATTGCCTTGCGCATGTCGGCGAGCGACGCCTGCGTGATGTTCGCATCCTTCTCGCCATACAGCCCGAGCACGGGCACCTTCAGCAACGATGCGTGATCGACCGGGTTGAACGGCGTCATCTCGTCGGTCTTGCCTTCGACGAACCCGTACCATGCAACGGCCGCACGCACATGCGGATTGTGCTCCGCATACAGCCAGCTCTGGCGGCCGCCCCAACAGAACCCGACCACGCCGAGACGCGACAGGTCGCCGCCGTTCTTGCCGGCCCACGCGACGGTCGCATCGAGATCCTCGGTCACCTGCCGGTCCGGCACCTTGCTGACGATGTGGTCGACCAGATCCTTGATCGTCGGATACTTCTCCGCATTGCCCTGCCGCGCGAACAGGTCGGGGGCGATCGCAAGATAACCGAGCTTCGCGAAGCGGCGGCAGACATCGGCGATGTGCGCGTGCACGCCGAAGATCTCGTGGATCACGATGACGACCGGCAGGTTCGTCTTGTCCTTCGGCTGCGCGCGATACGCGGGCACGCTCGCGTCGCCCGAGCGGATCTCGACGGTGTCGACGTCCAGCCCTTCGCTGTCGGTCGTGACCGTCTGCGCCGACACGGGCAGCACGGCCGCCGCGAAGGCACCGCCCAGCGTGGCCTGCATGAACTTGCGGCGCGAGAACGGAACGTGGGGAACCAGGCTGTCGACTTCGGGTTTCAACATGAATGCACTCCTCGATTGGGGGCCGCCGTCACGATCACGGACTCGGCATGACGGGGCATCGCGCCGGCGCGCGGCGCGGATGTCGCGGCGGTTGGCACCCCGCCGCAAACGGAAACCCGGACAAGATGCCCAATAATCCGTTGTCGCGTCAACTGTCGGATATGTAAGACTCGATTACGGCGCGTTGATCCGGCACGTCGAATCGCGATGCAACAAGCCGCATGTCGATCGCCGTTGCGCGATCGGATGCTTGCCGATTGAAACGAAAACCACGCGGTCGATGTTGCCCGTCACACGCGGGCACGGCAGCCCGGCTGCCCACAAAGAACAACGGGCGGAGACGACGCACGACATGCGCACTCCCCGCCCGCCTCATGCGCGAACGCGCGCTCAGTGCAGTTTGACGCGCGGCAGCGTCGTGCGCCGCAGCCAGTGCGCGACCGTGTCAAGCATCATGCGCGGATAGCCGTGCAGCGCGGCGATGTGCATCCGGTACAACGACATGTACATGAAGCGCGCGAACAGCCCTTCGATCAGCATGTTGCCGCCGATCAGCCCGCCCATCAGGTTGCCGACCGCACTGAAATGGCCGAGCGACACGAGCGAGCCCAGGTCGCGATAGGTGAATTCGGGCAGCGGGCGCCCATCGAGCCGACAGCCGATTGCCTTCAGCAGGAAGTTGGCCTGCTGGTGCGCGGCCTGCGCGCGCGGCGGCACGTTGCGCTCGTTGCCGGGCCATGCGCATGCCGCACAATCGCCGAGCGCGAACACGTTGTCGTCGGTAAAGGTCTGCAGCGTGCGGCGCACGTCGAGCTGGCCGAGCTTGTTGACCTGGAGGCCATCGAGATTGGCGAGCACGGCCGGCGCCTTGATGCCCGCGGCCCAGACCGTCAGGTCGGCCCGCACCGTCTTGCCGCTTGCCGTATGGACGGCCCCGGGCGCCACCTCGGTCACGCGCTCGGCGAGCATCAGCCGCACGCCGATCTTTTCGAGCAGTTCGGCCGTCGCCGACGACACGCGCTCCGGCAATGCCGGGAGAATCCGCGGCCCCGATTCGATCAGCACGATGCCGACGTCGTGCCGCGGGTCGAGCTTGTGCAGCCCGTAGGCCGACAACACCTGCGCGGTGTTGCGCAGCTCGGCGGACAGCTCGACGCCGGTCGCGCCGCCACCGACGATCGCGACCTGGATGCGCGGCTCGGCCGCCTCACCCGGTGCGGTCGGCACCGGCGCCTGATGTTCGGCGCGCATGCACGCGGCGATCAGCCGCTTGCGGAAGCGCTCGGCCTCGCCAACGGTATCGAGCGCGATCGCGTTTTCCGCCGCGCCCTGCACGCCGAAGAAGTGAGTCGTGCTGCCGATCGCGATCACGAGCGTGTCATATTCCAGCTCGCGCGCCGGCAACAGCTCCTCGCCGTCGCTGTCGTTGATGGGTGACAGCGTGATGCGCTTCGCCGCGCGGTCGAGCCCGGTCAACCCGCCCTGCTGGAACTCGAAACCATGCCAGCGCGCCTGCGCCGCATATTCGAGCTCCTGCGTGAACGGGTCCATGCTGCCGGCCGCGACCTCGTGCAGCAACGGTTTCCAGATGTGGGTCGGATTGCGGTCGACGAGCGTGACAAGTGCACGCGCAGAACGATTGCCGCGCGCGCCGTAACGGTCGCCGAGCCGCGTCGCCAGTTCCAGGCCGCCCGCGCCTCCGCCTACGATGATGATCCGATGCATCTGTTCCCCCTTTGCGATTCGAAACTGCTGCCGCCGGACAACGCGAACGCGATGCATTCGCGCGACCCGATGGATTAACCGGTTCGGACATCATCGATGTGCAGTTCGAAGCACTTCGATGCGCCCAACCCGGAACGCGGGGTGCGCATGCCCCCGCGTCAATGACATGCATTGTCCGGGAGCTTGCGCGTTGACCACAAGCAAACCATCTCGATATTCAGCATCCCTGCAACAATATGCCGCAGGAATCGGGAACCGTGCAGCGGTGCGTCAGTGTGCCTCTTCCCAGTTCGCGCCGGCGCCTACTTCGGCGACCAGCGGCACCTTCAGCTTCGCCACGCCGCACATCATTTCCGGCAGTTTCTCGCGCACCAGCGACAGTTCGCCGTCGGGTACCTCGAGCACCAGTTCATCGTGCACCTGCATGATCATCCGCGACGCAAGCTTGTCGCGCGTGAGCCAGTCGTCCACCGCGATCATCGACAGCTTGATCAGGTCGGCCGCCGTGCCCTGCATCGGCGCATTGATTGCCGCGCGCTCGGCCGCCTGGCGGCGCGGGCCGTTGCCGCCGTTGATCTCGGGCAGCCACAGGCGGCGACCGAAAACGGTTTCGACGTAGCCCTTCTCCTTCGCAACCGAACGCGTGTCTTCCATGTACTGCGCGACACCCGGATAGCGGGTGAAATAGCGGTCGATATAGAGCTTCGCCGCATCGCGCGTGATGCCGAGGTTCGACGCGAGCCCGAACGCGCTCATCCCGTAGATGAGCCCGAAGTTGATCACCTTCGCAATCCGGCGCTGGTCGGAATTGACCTCCAGCGGCGTCACGCCGAACACCTCAGCGGCCGTCGCGCGATGGATGTCCTCGCCCTGCGAGAACGCGCGCAGCAGCGACGCGTCGCCCGAGATATGCGCCATGATCCGCAGTTCGATCTGCGAATAATCGGCCGACACGATCCGGTGGCCCGGCGAGGCGATGAACGCCTCGCGGATCCGCCGCCCCTCGGCCGTGCGCACCGGAATGTTCTGAAGATTCGGATCGTTCGATGCCAGGCGGCCCGTGACCGCGACGGCCTGCGCGTAGTTCGTGTGCACGCGGCCCGTTGACGGGTTCACCATGCGCGGCAGCTTGTCGGTATAGGTCGACTTCAGCTTCGACAGCCCGCGATGCTCGAGCAGCAGCTTCGGCAGCGGGTAATCTTCGGCCAGCTTCTGCAGCACTTCTTCGTCGGTCGACGGCGCGCCACTCGGCGTCTTTTTCACGACGGGCAACTGCAGCTTTTCGAAGAAGATCTGCCCGATCTGCTTCGGCGAGCCGAGATTGAATTCGCCGCCCGCCAGTTCGTATGCCTGCCCTTCGAGCTCGATCAGGCGCGTCGCGATTTCGGTGCTCTGCGCCTGCAGGCGGGCGTCGTCGATCAGCACGCCCGTGCGCTCCATCTTGCGCAGCACGAGCGACACGGGCATCTCGATCTCGCGGTACACGTGCAAGAGGCCCGGCTCGCGCGCGACCTGCGGATACAGTGCGTGATGCAACTGCAGCGTGATGTCCGCATCTTCGGCCGCGTATTCGGCGGCCTGCGTGAGCGCGACTTCGTCGAAGCCGATCTGCTTCGCGCCCTTGCCGGCCACGTCTTCGTACTTGATCGTCTTGACACCCAGATGACGCAGCGCAAGGCTGTCCATGTCGTGCGTGCGATGCGATTCGACCACGTACGATTCGAGCAGCGTGTCGTGTTCGATGCCGTTCAGCGCGATGTCGTAGTTCGCGAGCACCTGCGCGTCGTACTTCAGGTGCTGGCCGACCTTCTTGTGATCGGCCGATTCGAGCCACGGCTTCAGGCGCGCGAGTACTTCGTCGAGCGGAAGCTGTTCAGGCATGTCGGGGCCGCGATGCGCAACCGGCAGGTAGGCCGCCTTGCCCGGCTCGACCGAGAACGACAGGCCGACGAGCCGCGCGAGCATCGGGTCGAGCGCGGTCGTCTCGGTGTCGAACGCGGTCAGTGCGGCGGCGTCGATCTTCGCGAACCACGCATCGAACTGTTCCCAGGTCTGAATCGTGTCGTATTCGCGCACGACGTCGGTCGGGATCACCGGGGCCGGCTCGCCTTCCGGCGCATCGGCGCCGTTGCCTTCGGCCTGTGCGCTCTCGACTTCGCGCAGCCACGTCTTGAAGCCGTAGCGCGCGAAGATGTCGCGCAGCAAGTCGCGTGCTTCGCCGTCGGTCTTCAACGACGCCTCGATCGATTCGAGATGCGGTGCGAGATCGCAAGCCGTGTCGACGGTCACGAGCTGGCGGCCGAGCGGCAGGAAGTCGAGCGCGCGGCGCAGGTTGTCGCCGACCACGCCCTTGATCTCGCCCGCGTGTTCGATCACGCCGTCGAGGCTGTCGTACTGCGACAGCCATTTGACGGCCGTCTTCGGCCCGCACTTCTCGACGCCCGGCACGTTGTCGACGGTGTCGCCGATCAGTGCGAGGTAGTCGATGATGCGCTCCGGCGGCACGCCGAACTTCGCGATCACGCCGTCGCGGTCGAGCGTCTCGTTGGTCATCGTGTTGACGAGCGTGACGTGGTCGGTGACGAGCTGCGCGAGATCCTTGTCGCCGGTCGACACGATCACGTTCATCCCGTGCCGCTCGGCTTCGCGCGCGAGCGTGCCGATCACGTCGTCGGCCTCGACGCCTTCGACCATCAGCAGCGGCCAGCCGAGCGCGCGCACCGCGCCGTGGATCGGTTCGACCTGCAATGCGAGGTCGGGCGGCATCGACGGACGGTTTGCCTTATAGTCGGCATAAAGGTCGTCACGGAACGTCTTGCCCTTTGCATCGAACACGCAAGCGCTATACTCTGCACTGACTTCCTTGCGCATACGGCGCAGCATGTTGATGATTCCGTAGAGCGCTCCGGTCGGCTCCCCGCCAGGGCCACGCAAATCAGGCATCGCATGGTAAGCCCGATACAGATAGCTCGAACCGTCAACCAATAGCAGGGTCTTACCTTCCAGATTTCGTTCTTCAGGCATTATGAACAAGAGAAAAGTGATTCCGAGTCTGCGTTCGCTCGCAGATCAAGAACGCGCGACGGCCAAGAAGGCGCGCGCATCGTGGCAGATGTTCACGATTATGGCAGAGTTTATCGAGGCGACCGAGTACCTGTCGGAGATCCGCCCGGCTGTCAGCATCTACGGTTCTGCCCGCCTCAAACCCGATACGCCGCACTACAAGCTCGCCGCGCAGATCGCGCGCAAGCTGTCCGACGCCGGCTTCGCCGTGATCTCCGGCGGCGGCCCCGGCATCATGGAAGCGGCGAACAAGGGCGCGCACGCCGGCAAAGCGCCGTCGGTCGGCCTGAACATCGAGTTGCCGCACGAACAGGCCGGCAACCACTACCAGGACATCTCGCTGCGCTTCCGCCACTTCTTCACGCGCAAGGTCACGTTCGTGAAGAATTCGGATGCGGTGATCGTGATGCCGGGTGGCTTCGGCACGCTCGACGAACTGTCGGAAGTGCTCACGCTGATCCAGACGAAGAAGTCGCGCCTCGTGCCGATCATCCTCGTCGGCAGCGAGTTCTGGAAGGGGCTGCTGCAGTGGTTCCGCGACCAGCTGATCCCGATGGGCCTCATCAATCCGGAAGACATGGACCTGATGCAGGTGATCGACGATCCCGACCAGGTGCTCGACGCGGTGCTCGCGTTCTACGAGGACAGCGGCGAGGAAGAAGGCTCGGACGATGAAGGCCATCCGCCGCGCCCCGAAGAAGACCGGATGTTCTACCTGTAATCCACCCATGACGATCGCCGGCCCGACGGCCGGCGCGCCCCTCCCGCGCGGCAGACGTGGCGATTCCGCCACCTGCCGCGTGTCATTTTGTAACGCGCCATTATTCGCGCTTCGTGGCCGCGGGCCACCGAATGTCAATTCCGCGCAGCGGGTACCGTGCGGCGCGCGCCATCATCTGCGCACGTTGCGCCGCCATTGTCAAATGACACGGCCTGACGCCCGCATCCGGCACCTGCCGGCCGCTAATCCTCCGTAACAACCCCGCCTCGCGTTTTCCGTCGCGCGCCAGCACACTGCATGTGTCGGTGCGGCGTTTCCCCCGGTGGAACGGTCCCCCTCGCTTCCATCGCGTCGCGCCGGCCTCTTACAACGACATCACGGAAAAGAACATGCAACGCTCGCTGATCGCCCTTGCCTTCGCCGGCCTTGGCCTTTCGCTGTCCGGCCTCGCCCACGCCGTCAACGTCGACGTCAACATCGGCACGCCCGCACCGGTCGTCGTCGCGCCCGCGCCCGTCGTGGTCGCCCCGGCGCCCGCCGTGATCGTCGGCTGGCATGGCGACCGCTACTGGGACGGCCGTCGCTACTGGGAACGCCGCGAGTGGGAAGATCACGAGCGTCATCACGGTCACGGCGGCTATCACTGCCCGCCGGGGCACGCGAAAAAGGGCGAGTGCTGAGCGACCGAGCGCAGCATTCATCGGCCCACACACTGACGCGGAATGAAGAAGGCCGCACGCGAACTTCCGTTCGTGTGCGGCCTTTATCGTTGCAGACCCGGCTGCGCAAGATTCATCGCGGACTTGCCGGCGAACGCGGAGTGGATCCCGAGAAGGAAGGATGCGGCGTCGCGCTTTGCCGGCCTTGCGCCGCGCAGTGTTCCCCGGCCTTTTCCTGCCGGGCAGGCTTCGCCACTCGCTGGCCGACTGCGCGCGGATCTTTTGACAAACCGTCAGCGCAGATCGGCGCGAAGGTCACGCACACCGCGCCCTGTCCTCTGACGCAGGAGCGCGCCCAACGTCGCCCCGTCGACGTAGCCCACCTGAGC
Organism: Burkholderia sp. Ap-955; assembly: GCF_011753045.1. Lineage (NCBI taxonomy): Bacteria > Pseudomonadati > Pseudomonadota > Betaproteobacteria > Burkholderiales > Burkholderiaceae > Burkholderia > Burkholderia sp. Ap-955. The sequence goes on along the minus strand of NZ_VWWH01000047.1, from coordinate 15,538 downwards.
GGCCACGGATTCCAGGTCCATACCGCCATGGAGAAGCGCTTGCGCGAGCTCCACGCGCAGGTCCTGGAAATATGACAGCGGGGATTTTCCGAGTATGGCCTGGCATCGCCGCTGCAATGAGCGCGTACTGGTCCCTACCGCAGAAGCGGCGTCCTGCAGCGAGAACCCGTCTTTGAGATGATCCCTTGCCCAGCGCTCGAAACGCAGGACGAGAGGATCGGCCTGCGCCAGATGGTTGGGGATAATGTATTGCGCCTGCGATGAACGCATGACAGACCCGATAGCGCCGTCAATCATGCTGCGCATTTTTGACGGCGCACCGGGTTGCGTCGATGCGGCAGACGCGGATGCTCGCCGACGCCGCGCGGGAGCATCACCCAGCGATGGCGCGTTACTGAAACGCCACTTCCGCAAAGCTGCGCAGCTTCCGGCTGTGCAGCTCGTCGAGCCGGTTCGTGCGCAGAATCTCCATCGCCTTCACGCCGATCTGCAGATGCTGGTCGACCTGCGCCGCGCTCAACCTGACGCTCGACGTGCGCGAAACCGCGCTGCTCGAGGCGGCGTTCGACCGGACGATCGAACCGGTGCAATGGTGAGTGCGACGTTGTCGGCGGGAGGTGGACGATGTAATGGCGGAACACATGACCGAGTTCGACACATTATCCGTTACTGCCGGATCGATAACGGCGTAAAGTCTGAAGGCGTAAATGGCGATGCGCTGGATAATTCGCTCATGCACAAAGGGGCCGGAAGGCCCCTTTGACGTGACGCGATGCCAATTTCGGCCAGAGGTAGCGACAGTGGCCAAAACGAGGCAAATTACGCGTATTGAGGCGCTTTGGCGGCTACCGCATCCAACAACTTGGTCACTCTCCATTGCTGCGCCGGTGTCCCGTTATAGGGAAACGCCCAAATGACGTTGTTGCCCTGCAAACTGTCGAAGTGGTCGTCGATCACGAGATTCGGATTTGCCACTGATGTGATACACCCCGGGCGCATAGTCAGGCTCCACCGCTGAGATAACGCACCGGTGAATTTACGCACGACGAGGGGCGTCTCGGCAGCAACCTTGCCGTCCTTAAAATCGATCGCCAGCTGCTCGCCTGTAGAGTCAGGGCTGGTGAAATCGAGAATGAAGAACCCTGGGCTGGGACGAAAATACCACGCGTTCAGTACTTCCTGCTCGGTCAGATAGCGGAGTACCAACGGCGAGTTTGGACCTACAAAGCCGCTCTGGCTAGCATCGGGCTGAACGCCGATGCAGCGGCTCCGATCCGTCGCGAATTCAATGAGCACGTCACTCATGATATTTTCCTTAAGGTAATTGAGAAAATAATCCACTTCGTCCTTCTTAAAATCCCCCTTGAATTACAAGGCCAGAGCGACCCGCGATCCAGAGGTGCCGGCAAGTTACCCGTATCGGTTCTCACCTGGATATAAATTAGACGAAGGGCCTCCCCCGACTCAATTACACTCAATTACACGTCGACGAAAATCGAGACCGAATATTCGATAGCGGCAATTATGGACTACATAGTTTCCGTACCGCGCCCCGGCTTCGTAACCTCGCAGTGGGTGCCGCCGGGCGCATGCCCGCCACGTGGTTCGCCGCCGCGATGCAGGCTTCCCGGATCATCCGGGAAGCCTTATACCGCAAGGGCGCGTTACTGAAACGCCACTTCCGCAAAGCTCCGCAACTTCCGGCTATGCAGCTTGTCGAGCCCGTTCGTGCGCAGGATCTCCATCGCCCTCACGCCGATCTGCAGATGCTGGTCGACCTGCCCGCGATAGAACGTGTCGGCCATGCCCGGCAGTTTCAGCTCGCCGTGCAGCGGCTTGTCCGACACACACAGCAGCGTGCCGTACGGCACGCGGAAGCGGAAGCCGTTCGCGGCGATCGTCGCGCTTTCCATGTCGAGCGCGATCGCGCGGCTTTGCGACAGGCGCTGCACGGGTTCGCGATGGTCGCGCAGCTCCCAGTTACGGTTGTCGACGCTCGCGACCGTGCCCGTACGCATCACGCGCTTCAGCTCGACACCATCAAGTTGCGTGACGTCGGCCACCCCGCGCTCGAGCGCGAGCTGCACTTCGGCCAGCGCCGGAATCGGCACCCACAGCGGCAGGTCGGCATCGAGCACGTGATCCTCGCGCACGTAGCCGTGTGCGAGCACGTAGTCGCCGAGACGCTGCGTGTTGCGCAACCCCGCGCAGTGACCGAGCATCACCCACGCGTGCGGACGCAGCACCGCGATGTGATCGGTGATCGTCTTCGCGTTCGACGGGCCGACGCCGATGTTGACCATCGTGATCCCGCTGCCGTCCGCGCGCTTCAGGTGATACGCGGGCATCTGCGGCAGGCGCGGCGGCGCGGCGCCCTCGGCCGGCTCGCTGCCGAGGTTCGCGTTGTAGGTGACGACATCGCCCGGCTCGACGAACGAGCTGTACTGGCTCCGGTAGGCACGCACCTCGGGATCGTCGCTCTCCGTCATCACCGTACGGCCCAGCTTCACGAACTCGTCGATGTAGAACTGGTAGTTCGTGTAGAGCACGTAGTTCTGGAAATGCGTGGGCGACGTCGCCGTGTAGTGGCGCAGCCGGTGCAGCGAGAAGTCGACGCGCGCGGCCGTGAACAGCGCGAGCGGATGCGGCTCGCCCGGCGCCGGCTCGAACGTGCCGTTGACGATGCGATCGTCGAGATACGACAGGTCGGGCGTGTCGAAGATGTCGCGCATCGCGAGCAGGCGGTCGCGGTCGAGCTCGCCCTCGAGATGGATGCCTTCCGGAAACGCGAAATGGATCGGAATCGGCTGCGACGACACGCCGATCTCGATCTTCACATGGTGGTTCTTCGCCAGCAGGCGCAGTTGCTCGCGATAGTAGTTTGCGAAGAGATCGGGGCGCGTGACCGTCGTCTCGAATACGCCGGGGCCCGCGACGAAACCGTACGAGCGGCGCGAATCGACATGCGTGTTGACGTCGGTGCGAATCCGTACGAACGGGTAGCACGCGCGCACGTGCTCGGTAATCGATTCGTGGCGGCGATAGCGCGCGAATGCGTCGCGCAGGAAGCCCGTGTTCGTGTCGTAAATAGCGGACAGCCGCGCGACGGCGGCGATCGGATCGTCGAAAGCCTCGACCGGCGGGCTCTCGGGCGTCAGCACTCGGTGCCGGCGGCTCAAATCGTTCTTCATTTTCATCACCTTGTCTGATCCGACGACATTACCACGGAACCCGGTCGCCTTTATGGCTGCCCCTACGCACGCGAGGGCCGGATGGGGCGCAGTATTTGCTAAAATCGGTGGGTTCACTGGAGACTCATCATGAAGCCGCTCATTCTCGTCGCCGCTGCCGCCGCGTTTGCCGCCGCCAGCGTCGCTTACGCCGCCGGCGGCACGCCTGACGCCGACGCGCAGGCTCGGGCCGAGGCCAACGAGGCCGCCGGCCTGCCCGATCTCCGCAAGATCAACCGGCCGGGCGCCGAAGTCACGTCGAAAGTCGACTTCGCCGACATCCGCCGCACGCCGAGCTTCCACGAAAAGAGCAAGAACGGCACCGAAGTCACCGAGTACCGCGATCGCGGCAAGCCGGTCGAGATCGACGTGAAGTCGAACTTCGGCACGCGCTACCAGATGAGCTCGACGCCCGACACGTCGCCGAAGCCGCACGACGCGGGCATCCCGATCACGCGCCTGCCGTCGCTGAACCTGCGCTACTGATTCCGGGGCGCGCGGCATCGAACGCCGCGCGCCGCCTCCCTTCACCTGATGTCGCGACGCACGCCGCCCGCGTGCCGACACCCTGACCTGACGCATCTCGCATGGCCGTTTTCACTGCTGTTTCCGACTCCGATCTCGCGCAATGGATGCGCCACTACGAACTGGGCGACGTGCTTGCGTTCCGCGGCATTCCGTCCGGTATCGAAAACAGCAATTTCTTCCTGACGACGACGCGCGGCGAGTACGTCCTCACGATCTTCGAAAAGCTCACGGCGCAGCAACTGCCGTTCTATCTCGACCTGATGCGCCATCTGGCCGGCCACGGCGTGCCGGTGCCGGATCCGATCCCGCGTGACGACGGCGCGCTGTTCGGCGAGCTGCACGGCAAGCCGGCCGCGATCGTCACGAAGCTCGAAGGCTCGGCCGAACTGGCGCCCGGGGTCGAACACTGCATCGAGGTCGGGCAGATGCTCGCGCGCCTGCACCTCGCCGGCCGCGACTATCCGCGCAACCAGCCGAACCTGCGCAGCCTGCCGTGGTGGCAGGAGAACGTGCCCGCGATCGTGCCGTTCATCACGGATGAGCAGCGCGCGCTGCTGGAAGGCGAACTCGCGCACCAGGCCAGCTTCTTCGCGTCGGACGACTACGCGGCGCTGCCGGCCGGGCCGTGCCATTGCGACCTGTTCCGCGACAACGTACTGTTCGCGCACGCCGCGCCCGGCACCGGCCACGACGTGCGGCTCGGCGGCTTCTTCGACTTCTATTTCGCGGGCTGCGACAAGTGGCTGTTCGACGTCGCGGTCACGGTCAACGACTGGTGCGTCGACCTCGCGACCGGCGTGCTCGACGTCGCGCGCGCCGAAGCGCTGCTGCGCGCGTACCAGACGGTCCGGCCGTTCACGGCCGAGGAGCGCCGCCACTGGAGCGACATGCTGCGCGCGGGCGCGTACCGCTTCTGGGTGTCGCGCCTGTACGACTTCTACCTGCCGCGCGCGGCCGAGATGCTCAAGCCGCACGACCCGGGCCATTTCGAACGCATCCTGCGCGAGCGCATCGCGCATACGCCCGCGCTTCCCGAGATCCAAACCGCATGCAACTGATCGAAGTGCCCGCCAAAACGGGCTATGTCTGGTTCCGTCAAGGCGTCTGGCTGTTCCGCCGGAACCCGCTCGCGTTCATCACGCTGTTCTTCACGTACCTGCTGGCGATCACGCTGATATCGATGGTGCCCGTGATCGGCTCCGCGCTGCCGCTGGTATTCATTCCCGGCGTCGCGGTCGGCTTCATGGCCGCGTGCCGCGACACGGTGGCCGGCAAGCCCGTGATGCCGACGATCCTCGTCGACGGCTTCCGCTCGTACGGCACCGTCGCAACCCAGCGGCTGCTCGTGCTCGGCGTGATCTACGTCGCGTCGATGGTGGTCGTGTTCGCCGCTTCGTCGTTCGTGGACGGCGGCGCGCTGTTCCACGTGATGATGGGCGCGGCGGACGAAGCAAGCACGACGCCGGAAGCGCTCGCCGCGCAAGGCACGCTCGGCGCGCTGTTCTTCGCGACGCTGCTCTACCTGCCGGTCGCGATGCTGTTCTGGTTCGCGCCGGTGCTGGTCGCGTGGCATGACGTCCCGCCCGCCAAGGCGCTGTTCTTCAGCGTCGTGAGCTGCTGGCGCAATCGCGGTGCGTTCGTCGTGTACGGCGTGCTGTGGTTCGCGGTCGCGCTCGGCACGTCGCTCGCGCTGTCGCTGCTGCTGCAGGCGCTCGGCGCCGGCGCCTATGCGCTGACGATCATGATGCCGGTGACGATCATCATCGTCACGATGCTGTACTGCTCGTTCTACGCGACCTATCGCGGCTGCTTCGGCGTACAGGAACCGGGCGCGACGACGACCACGTCGGGCCGCTGAAGTCTCTGCGGCCGGCGCGCGTCGCCGGCCCGCCGTTCTCCGCGCCGGGTGGCCTCCCGGCGCTCCTCCCTTCCCCCGCCTCCATCAGCCACCACTCGTCGCCGATCGCCCCTGTTCATCCCGATCTTTTGCGCGCAAAATAATTTGCGTACAAATTGTTCGCGCGTTCGCCGCGCCGCCTGAATCATGGACCGCCTGCCTCCGCTGCCCCAGACACTCGACGAGCAACTCTGCTTCGCGCTCTACTCGACTTCGCATGCGATGACGAAGGCGTACAAGCCGCTGCTCGACAAGCTGTCGCTGACCTATCCCCAATATCTCGCGATGCTCGTGCTGTGGGAACGCGACGACATCGCCGTCAAGGACATCGCCGCGCGGCTCGACCTCGACCCGGCCACGGTCACGCCCCTGCTGAAGCGGCTGGAGGCGCTCGGCTACGTCGAGCGCGTGCGCAGTGCGACCGACGAACGCATCGTGAACGTACTGGTGACGCCGGAAGGCCGTACGTTGAAGGAGCGCGCGCGCTCGGTGCCCGCCGATCTCTTCTGCGCGATGCAGCAATCCCCCGACTTCCTGGTCAGGCTGCGCGCCGATCTTCAGCAGTTGCGCGACGCACTCTCGGCTGCCAACGAACGCTGACAGGCGGGCTTCGATGAACCGGCCCGGTACTGCCGGGCCTTTTCTTCAAAAATTCATTTGCACACAAATGATTTGTGTTCTATTGTTTGTACGTGGCCGGCGACACCCCCGTTCGACCGGGCCGCTTTTCCTCCCTTTTCCAGACAGGAGCTGCACGATGAACATTCTGTACAAGACCAGCGCCACGAGCACGGGTGGCCGCGACGGCCGCGCGGTATCCGCTGACAACAAGCTGGAAGTGAAGCTGGCCGCGCCGCGCGAACTCGGCGGCACGGGCGCGGAAGGCACGAATCCGGAGCAGCTGTTTGCCGCAGGTTACTCGGCCTGTTTCCTGAGCGCGATGAAATTCGTCGCCGGCCAGGACAAGAAGGCACTGCCGGCCGACACGCAGGTCACGGCGGAAGTCGGCATCGGCCCGAACGACGCAGGCGGCTTCGGGCTCGACGTCGAACTGCGCGTATCGCTGCCGGGGTTCGACAAGGCCGACGCGCAAGCGCTGGTCGAAAAGGCGCACCACGTGTGCCCGTATTCGAACGCGACGCGTAACAACGTGCCGGTGCGCCTGACGGTCGTCTGACGCGACACAAGGCCCGGAATGCAAAAAGGGCGCGTGCGGCATGGTGCCGCACGCGCCCTTTTCTGCTGCGTGACTCGCCGGAATGGCGGACCTGACTGCCCGCCCTGCGCTTCTTAGCGCGAACCGAACGTATAGGGGCGGTTCATCGCCGCTTCGCGGTCGATCTTGCGCATGCGGAATTCGAGATCATAGATGTCGGTCGCTTCGGCCAGATACGCGTCGGCGCGCTCTTTCGAGGCCTTTTCAGCGTTCTTGGTCAGCATCAGGAAGAGGTGGCTCAGCAGGTACATGGTTGATCTCGCAATCCAAAGGTTCTTTGACTAGGGTTTTCCCGAATTATAGGGAAAACCCTAGTCTTTGGCCAGCGTCGATCAGACGGTGCGTCGTTAGGTCGCCACAGTGCGGCGCTGGGTTTCGAAAAAGGCCCAGATCATCGCGCTCGCATCGGGGCCGACCGCCGCGTGGAACGGCACGGCTTCGTCGCCGCCGGCCCACGCATGGTCGAGCCCTTTCACATGACAGAGCCGCACGACCGGCTCGCCGTCGCGGCAGACATCGGTGATCTGCGCGCCGGCGTCGCGCGTCTCGACCCGTTCGCCACCGCGCAACGCGCCGCGGCTGTCGGCAAGCCCGTTCAGGCGCATGAACTGCACCGTCAGCTGGTCGGCATTCTTCGGCGCGACCACGTGGTCACCGTCGCCCTGGACAACCAGCGCCGGCATGCCCGGATAGGCGGCGGCATCGACCAGCGCGTCGACGGCCGCAGCCGGGTTCTGGCGCACGCCGCGCCGCATCACATCCATTGCGGTGATGCCCGAGGTCGCCTCGCCGAGCGCAGGGCCCGAATGCAGCGCCACCGCCGCGAAACGGTCCGGATGGTGCAGCGCAAGAAGCGACGCGAGACCCGCGCCGGCCGACAACCCCGCGACATAGACACGCGACGCGTCGAAACCGTGTTCGTCGACGAGCGCGTCGACGAGCGACGCCACCGCGTTCACCTCGCCGCGGCCCGCGCGGTCGGTGTCTTCATACCAGTGCCAGCAGCCGTGCGCGTGCGCGCGCAGCGACTGCTCCGGATACAGCACCGCAAAGCCGTGCTTGTCAGCGAGCAGGTTCATCCGCGTGCCTTGCACGAACTCGTCGACGGACTGCTGGCAGCCGTGCAGCATCACGACGAGCGGCATCGCGCCACGCCGGCGGCCCGGCGGCACGTAGAGGCCGTAGGCAAGATTCTGGACGAGGCGCCCGAGCGCGGGGGCCATCGGATGTTCGCCGCGCGTCCACTCGCCGGCCGCCCATGCGGCCGCGCGTGGTCGCACGCGCGATTCGCGCGGCGGGGACAGATCGGATACGGCGGTGGAGGCCGCGGCCTCGAGGGCATCACGTGTGATGCGCTGCGCGTCGCGCGCCGAGCGCTTGGCGGCCGGAGACAGCATGCGTTTCATGCCGCCCAGCCACACCTTGGTCAGACTTTTGGTCATCGATCGGGCTCGCAGTCAGGAAAAATAGGGGCACCACAGCGGATGCATCGTTCGTCTTTGTGCAATGCACCATAACATTGTTTCTCGGATTTTTCCTGCATGCGGATAGTTCCCGGCCGCGCAAAAAACGGGGCTCATGCGCACGCGGCGCTATACTGAAGCTTCGCCGCTTGTATCCGTTGTAGTCGTTCTTTCCGGCTCGCGCGTTGATTTAAGCATCCTCCCCGCCTTCGTTCGTCCCCTTCCCGATGTTCGACCTGTCGTCTCACCTGTGGATCATGATCACCGCGTTCGGCGGCGCCGGCCTGACCTTGCCGCTCGCGATCACGATCGCCGTCTGGCTCGCACTCGGCTACTCGTGGCAGCGCGCGGCCGCATGGCTCGGCGTGCTCGCGGCCGCGATCGGCGTGGTCGCGCTCACGAAGATCGCGTTCCTCGGCTGGGGGATCGGCATCCGCAAGTGGGATTTCACGGGGTTCAGCGGCCATGCGATGCTGTCGACATCGGTCTATCCGGTCGCGATTTTCCTCGCGCTGATCCGCACGCGCACGCCAGTGCGAATCGCCGGCATCGCGCTCGGGCTCGCGGCCGGCGTCGCGGTCGGCGTGTCGCGCGTCGCGCTCGACGCCCATTCGCCGTCCGAATCGATCACCGGCTGCATCGTCGGTGCGATTGCCGCAATCGCGTTCATCGCCTGTTCGTGGCGCGCGGTGCCGCACCGCTGGTCGGTGCCCGCGGTCGTTGCGAGCCTCGCGCTCGTCACCGTGGCGCTGCACGGCATCACGGTGCCGTCGCACCGCTGGGTCACCAAGGTGGCGCTGCAACTGTCGGGCCACGAGCGTCCGTTCGTCCGCGCGCGCTGGAAGGCCAATCCGAACTACCGCCCTGCTTCGCAGCCGTCGTCGCTGCAGCGCACCCAATCGTCGCCGCAAACGCTCCGGACGTGACCGCCCACCCGGCCGCCGCGTTCGCCACTTTTCACGTCTGACCATTACATGCTCGCCGTCGCATGAGCGGTATGTCGAGCGTTATAACCCGCCCTATATTACGATTACGGTTTCCACCCATTCAAAACGAATCCACCATGCGCTCAACCGTCCGTCCGCTTCGCCGCACCCTGCTTCGCCTGCTGCCGATCGCCACGCTTGCCGTTGCCGGTATCGCGTTCAGCGCGCCCGCGTCCGCTGCCGACGAACTGGTCGTGTCGGCCGCCGCCAGCCTGACGAACGCATTCAAGGCCGTCGGCGACGCGTACGAGAAGCAGCATCCGGATACCAAGGTGCTGTTCAACTTCGGCGCGTCGGACGTGCTGATGCAGCAGATCGCCAAGGGCGCGCCGGCCGACGTGTTCGCGTCGGCCGACCAGAAGGCGATGGATCGTGCAGCGGACGAAAAGGTGATCGTGCCCGGCACGCGTCGCGATTTCGCGGCGAACTCGCTCGTGCTGATCGTGCCGGCGGACAGCAAGGCCGCCGCGCCGACGTCGCTGAACGACCTGACCGCGCCCGGCGTGAAGCGCATCGCGTATGGCGACCCGGCATCGGTGCCGGTTGGCCGCTACACGGAAGGCGCGCTGCGCACCGCCGGCGTGTGGGATGCCGTCAGCGCGAAGGGCGTACTGGCCGCCAACGTGCGCCAGAGCCTCGACTATGTCGCGCGCGGCGAAGTCGATGCGGGCTTCGTGTTCGGCACCGATGCCGCGATCATGCCGGGCCGCGTGAAGGTCGCGCTGACGGTGCCGACGAAGGCGGCCATCACCTATCCGATCGCCGTGGTCAAGGACAGCCGCCACGCCGCGCAGGCGCAGTCGTTCATCGACTTCGTCGCGTCGCCGCAGGGCCAGGCCGTGCTGTCGACGTTCGGCTTCAAGCCCGCGGGCAAGTGAGCGTAGCGCGATGCAAGACGCCTGGGTACCGCTGCTGCTGTCGTTGAAGGTTGCCGGCTGGGCAACCGCGCTCGACATCGTGCTCGGCGTCGCGGCCGCGTTCATGCTCGCGCGCTGGCGCTCGCCGCTGCGCGACGTCGTCGATTCCGTGCTGACGCTGCCGCTCGTGCTGCCGCCGACGGTACTCGGGTATTACCTGCTCGTGCTGCTCGGCCGGCGCGGCGTGTTCGGCGCGTGGCTCGACACGCTCGGCATCGAGCTCGTCTTCACGTGGCAAGGCGCGGTGATCGCATCGATGGTCGTCGCGTTTCCATTGATCCTGAAGTCGGCACGGGCTGCATTCGAAGGTGTCGATCCGCACCTCGAACGCGCGGCGCGCACGCTCGGACTCGGCGAAGTCGCGGTGTTTTTCCGCGTGACGCTGCCGCTTGCCACGCGCGGCATTCTCGCAGGCGCGCTGCTCGCATTCGCGCGCGCGCTAGGCGAGTTCGGCGCGACGCTGATGATCGCGGGCAACCTGCCCGGCCGCACGCAGACGCTGTCGGTTGCGATCTACGCGGCCGTCCAGGCCGGCGACGACAATACGGCCAACTTCCTCGTGCTGGTGACGTCGATCACCTGCGTGCTCGTGCTGCTCGCGACCGGCTGGCTCGTGCCGTCGCGTGCCCGGCGGGACCAGCTGACATGAAGCGCTCGCCTCGTTCATCGTCTTTCGCCATCGAGCGGCTTCGACGGAGGCACGCATGAGCCTCGTCGTCGACATCCGCAAGACCTACGCAAACGCCGAGCGCCGCTTCACGCTCGACATGTCGTTCACGGCAACGACGCAGCGAGTCGTGCTGTTCGGGCCGTCCGGTGCGGGCAAGAGCATGACGCTGCAGGCGATCGCCGGCCTGCTGTCGCCCGACGAAGGCACGATCACGCTGAACGGCGAAGCGCTGTTCGACGCCGCGCGCCGCATCGACGTGCCGACCCGCGAGCGGCGCGTCGCGTACCTGTTCCAGGATTACGCGCTGTTTCCGCATCTGAACGTGCGCCAGAACATTGCATTCGGGCTCACGTCGGGGCTGCGCAACCCGCGCGCGAAGATCGTGCCGCCGGAAGTCGCGTACTGGCTGCAGGCGTTCGATCTCGAGGCGCTCGCGGGGCAGTATCCGTCGCAATTGTCGGGCGGGCAGAAACAGCGCGTCGCGCTGGCACGCGCACTGGTCGCGCAGCCGCGGATCCTGCTGCTCGACGAACCGTTTGCGGCGCTCGACGGCGCAATGCGCCAGCGCATGCGTCACGAGCTCGCCGAGCTGCAGGCGCGGCTCGATATCCCGATGGTGCTGATCTCGCACGATCCCGACGATGTCGCCGCGTTCGGCGACCAGGTCGTGCAGTTGAGCGAAGGACGCGTGCAGGCGGCTCCGCCGCACGCCGAGTGGCCGACGCGCGTCACGTGAGCGCGCGAGGCCGTGGTCGTGGCAGGCAGTTGGAGCCTGAGAGAAGCCGCGCGTAGCGGCATATGCTGAAAGCGGAAACGAAGCCGGTGCCGTGCAGGCGCTGTGCGATGCCGGCTTCGCCCCGCCCGTCACACGATCGTCGACGCGCGCCGCCCGGCCAGCCTCGTCAGCCCGTCACCGCAAGAATCACGCTCGACGCCTTGAACAGCGCGATCGCCCGTCGTCCTGCGTCGAGTTGCAACGCCTCGACGCTGTCGTTGGTCACGACGGCCGTCAGCGTCCCGCCGCCGTCGAGCGCCAGCGTCACCTCGCTGTTCACCGCGCCCGCGGCAACGGTTTCCACGCTGCCGCGCAATTGATTCCGTGCGGACACTTTCAGCTCGGGCTCGCCATCGTCGACCGCGAGCACGACCCACGACGCCTTCACCAGCGCGCAGGCGTCCGTGCCGACCTGCAGGCCGAGCGCATCGGCGCTCTCGTGCGTCAGCACGGCAACGATCGGCTGTCCGCCGGGCAGCGTGAGCGTGACTTCGTCGTTGACGGTGCCGCGCACGATCGATGCGACCTTGCCGAACAACTGGTTGCGCGCGCCGGTCTTCATCCCGATCCGGCCGATCAGCGCCCAGTCGACGTCGAACCCGGCCACGGCCGCGCTCGCGGCCTCGATGAACCGGCGATGCTCGCGCTCGATCGTGCGGAACGCGGCGATCAGCGAAGTGGCGCGCGGCGTCAGCGTCGTACCGCCGCCGCCCTTGCCGCCCGTCGAGCGTGCGACGAGCGGTTCGCCGGCAAGATTGTTCATCGTGTCGACCGCATCCCACGCGGCCTTGTAGCTGAGGCCGACGGCCTTCGCCGCGCGCGTGATCGAACCGGTGTCGCCGATCGCCGCGAGCAACGCGATGCGCGTGGCGCCGCCGAGCGTCTGCTCGCCGGCGCGCAGCCACAGCTCGCCGCCCAATTCGAGCGGTTCGGCGGACGGGGAAGAATGCGGTGCGTCGGTCATCGGGATGCGTGCGGGAATCGGGCGGCCATTATAGTCAGCGCGCGCCGGTCAACCCGGCTTGCCGTCGAGCCTCGGCGGCCGCAGGCTGGCCAGCAGCGTCTCGGCGTCACGCGCCGCGCGCTGCTCGAGCGCCGCGCCGTAGCCACGCACGAACCCGAGCTGGTACGGCGGCGCGGCCAATTTTTCGAGATGCTGCAGCGCGACCATCGTGTCGTTCGCTTCGCCGAGCACGCTCTGCACGCGCGTGAGCGTCTTGACCGTCTCGGTGCGCGTGCGGCGCGACGCCAGCGATGCGAAGAATTCGAGCGCATAACGCAGCCGCTTCGCATCGATCCGCACCTGATGGCGCGCGGCCGTGTCGAGCGACGTCAGCGACGGCGACGCGTACAGATGACCGAAGAGCCGCCGCACGCGCTTCGTCGCATGGCGCCGCAGCGACGGCGCGTCGCCGTCTTCGGCCGTCGGCAGCGCAAGCGAGCTCAGCCACTCGAGCCAGCCGAGCGCCAGCCGCGCATAGCGAGCCGAATGCAGCGCCTGCCGTAACTCGACCCGCGCGGCCGCGCACTGAGCGCGCGCGGCGTCGAGCGTGCCGTTCCACTCGCCGTCGCCGCCGTCGGCCGCGATCAGCGCGGGCAGGCTTTCGGTCGCGAACACGTCCCAGTCGCGCACCGTGCCGAGCAGCGAGGCAAGCCAGCGCAGGTCGACACCGAGCGTATCGCGCCACTGGCGGTCGGCAAAGCGCGGGAAGAAGCGCATCAGCGTACGCAGGCGGCGCAGCGCGACACGCATCTGGTGCACGAATTCGGGATCGTCGTGCTCGAGCACCCCGCCCTCGTTGCCGAGCCACTGCGCGGTGATGTCGCCGGACAGCGCGAACAGCGCGGCGCGCTGCGTGCGCACGCCGGTCAGGTCGACGAGCTTGGCCTTGATGGGTGCGTCGGCGGCCGGCTCGGCCGCGCAGGCGCGATCGATCACGCTCGTCAGTTGCACGAAGGCGGGCCACGCGCCGCTCAATTCGCGCGCCGCGGCAAACAGCGCATGCAGCGCGGCGGTACGCGCGGGCAGCGTCTCCCAGTCGGGCGCCGCAAGGCGCAGCTCGACGAAACGGCGCGGCGGCTCGCTGCCGCGATGCAGCGTGACGTCGTCGAGCGTCATCTCGACCACGACGCCGCTGTCGTCGGCCCAGCGCCCGCGCCGCCGTTCGCTGACGAGGCGCAGCGCCGACGATTCAGGCTGCACGCTCGGGGCCGGAGGCACTGCGGCGTCGGGCGCGACGCCATCCACTTCATCTGCCGGTGCATCGGCGTCGGCCGCGGCGGCCGCCTCGGGCACGGGCAGCGGCATCGCGACGGCGATGCCCGCATGCTCCGCGTCGAACAGTTCGCGGGCCGTGACGCCGGGCGCAAACGCCTTCGTGCGCGACGCGACCACACGTCTTCCATGTGCATTCGACTCGACCCAGGTCCACCAGCTCGCGCAGGGGCTCAACTCGGCCTCCTCGATCTGGCAAGGCTCGATCGTCACGCGCTCATGGCCGCGGCGCATCCGGACCTGCGGGCAGATCCGCCACGCGCGCACGAGTTCGGCGCCGAAATCACGCTGCGCCCCCCGGGCGCGACTCGCGGTCTTGACCGGCCACCCTTCCAGCGACAGCGACAACACGATTTCCAGCACACGCGACATGGAGGCTCCTGCACATGAAGAATCGCCGGCGCATCGTCCGCGCCGGCGTCATCCGTGAAGCTGCTTCCATAGTACACGTCGTCAAAACTCGCAGGCGACGATCTGGCCCTGTCGCGCTGTCGCAGGTCAAACGGCGTATTGCGCGAGGCCGTTACCGAACGACCAATCCTCCTTCAGCACCTCGACAAGACTGATGAATACGTCCTGCTGCCGCACGCCCGGCTGCTGCGCGAGATTGTCCGCGATCGCCCGGTACAGCGCCCGCTTCTGCTCGAGCGTACGCGTGTTGTTCGCGGTGATCTGGATCATCACGAGATCGTCGCTGCGTTCGATATCGAGGTAGTGACGACCGAACACGAAGTTCTCGGCCGCATGCTCGGTGACGACCATGAAGATGTCGTCCTCGGGCACGTTGAACGTGTGCATCAGCGCGCGATGCACGCCGTCGACGAGCGCCGCACGGTAGGCGGCCGGCTTGCCTTCGCGGACTGCGATACGGGTGAATGGCATGGTCCTGCTCCTGTCGGTGAAGTTGACGTTGAAGAACGGAAACACAGCGTCAGGTTAGGCGCGGCGATCTATAATGAACAGTCATCGATGAATATTTCATCCATTTACATCGAAAATGAAAGTCCTTGATCTCGATGCCGTCCGCGCGTTCGTGCTGGTCGCCGATCTCGCCAGCTTCACGCGCGCCGCCGATGCGCTCGGCACCACGCAATCGGCCGTCAGCCTGAAGCTGAAGCGGCTGGAGGCCCACCTCGGCAAGCCGCTGCTCGCGCGCACGCCGCGCGTCGTCAAGCTGGCCGCCGACGGGGAAAATTTCCTGCCGGCCGCCCGCGCGCTGCTCGATGCGCACGATCATGCGCTGGGCGCGATCTCGGCCGGCACGCACCGGCTGTCGCTCGGCGTCAGCGAGCACGTTGCGGTGCCCGACCTGCCGGCCGTACTCACGAGCCTGCATCGGCAGGATCCGGGGTTGTCGCTCGAAATGCACCTCGGCACCTCGACGAACCTGCTCGCGCAATACGACGAACGCCGGTTCGATGCGGTAATCGTGCGGCACGAGCCGGGCGAAGACCCGCCGCGCGAAGACGGCACGCTGCTGTTTTCCGAACCGCTGGCCTGGCTCGCCGCGCCGGACTGGGTGCCGCGCGCGGGCGAGCCGCTGCCGCTCGCGGTGCTGGCCGGCGCGTGCGGTGTGCGGGC